>DASZVW010000845.1:0-2428 GCA_035546895.1 Polyangia bacterium | reverse complement strand
GGCCGCCGCGCCCGCCTGGATAGAGCCCGCGGGCGACGGGGCGACGCTGGTGCGGCTCGACGCGCCGGCCTTCGGCGTGGCGCCCGGCCAGGCGGCCGTCTTCTATGACGGCGACGACCGGGTGCTGGGCGGCGGCTGGATCGAGGCGGGGTGAGCGGCGCGCCGCGAACGATTGAGCGCGCTAGCGGACGCTGGAGATGGCGGCGACCACCGCCTCCGGGCGCGTGTCGCGGTCGCGCTCGCGGACGGCGGCGATGGCGTCTTCCAGCTCGCCCTTGTCGAGGAAGATCCCCTGGCAGCGGCCGCAGTAGTCGACGCGGACCTTCCCCAGCATGACCTCGGCGAGGCTCCCCGGACAGACGGGGCAGGGGGCGACCGACTCGGTGGGGACCGGCGGCGGGCCGGGCGTGCCGGTGAGCAGGCTGCGCAGGCGGGCCAGCTCGGCCTCCGGCAGCTTGGACGCGCGCGAGATCTCGCCCCGGTCGAGCCAGAGGCCGCCGCACTTCGGGCAGAGATCGACCTCCAGCCCCTGGAACGTCGCCTTGTCCAGGATGGAGTTGCATTTCACGCAGCAGATGTTGGTGGCGTCCGACATGGGCGGGATACTAGCAGCCCCATGAGCGGCACGGAACAGCCGACCGAGACCGGCCTGCCGGCGCTGGAGGCGCGCCTCGGCTACACCTTCCACGACCGGGCGCTGGCCGAGACGGCGCTGACCCACACCTCCTGGCTCAACGAGTCGGCCGCCCCCGGGCGCGCCGACAACGAGCGGCTGGAGTTCCTGGGCGACGCGGTGCTCGCGCTGGTGGTCAGCGATCTGCTCATGTCGCGGCTCCCCGGCAGCGCCGAGGGGGACCTCACCCGGGCGCGGGCGGCGCTGGTCAGCGAAGGGGGGCTGGCGCGCGCGGCCGCCACCCTCGACCTCGGGCGGTTCATCTTCCTCGGCCGCGGCGAGGAGCGGACCGGCGGGCGCGGGCGGCCGTCGATCGTGGCCGACGCGCTGGAGGCGCTGATGGGGGCCATCTACCTCGACGGCGGGCTCGAGGCGGTCAAGGCGGTGGCGGTGCGGCTGTTCCAGACCGAGCTGGCCGACGTGCAGTCGCACGCGCGGCTCGACTACAAGTCACGGCTGCAGGAGCGGGCGCAGGCGCTCTGGCAGTCGGCGCCCCTCTACCAGGTCGTCGCCGAGAGCGGCCCCGACCACGACAAGCGGTTCGAGGTGGCGCTCTCCTTCGGCGGCCGCGAGTGGGCGCGCGCGGTGGGGCGCTCCAAGAAGGAGGCCGAGCAGAGCGCCGCCGCCGCCGCGCTGGCCACGCTGGAGCGCGAGGGGGCGCCGGCGCCGGGTGGGAAGGCGCCGTGAGCGTCCCGCCCGAAGCGCTGCGCGCCCAGGTCCCGGCCGACGTGCTGGCCGTCTGCCGCCGCCTGCGCGAGGCGGGGCACCAGGCGCACCTGGTGGGCGGCGGCGTGCGCGACATGATCGCCGGCCGGCCGCCCGCCGACTTCGACCTGGCCACCGACGCGCGCCCCGACGCGGTCGTCGCGCTGTTCCGCACCTTCGCCATCCCCACCGGGCTCAAGCACGGGACGGTGACGGTGCTGACCGAGACGCGGCGGCCGGTGGAGGTCACCACCTTCCGCGGCGAGGGGGAGTACCTCGACGGGCGGCGGCCCACCTCGGTCACCTACGTCGACTCGCTGGCCGAGGATCTGGGCCGGCGCGACTTCACGATGAACGCCATCGCCTTCGATCCGCTCGACGGGCGGCTCACCGATCCCTACGACGGGCAGGGGGACCTCGGGCGGCGCCTCATTCGCGCGGTGGGCGATCCGCTGGTGCGCTTCCGCGAGGACGGCCTGCGGCCGCTGCGGGCCGTCCGGCAGGCGGCGCAGCTCGAGTTCGAGGTCGATCCGCCGACGCTGGCGGCGATCCCGCGGACGCTCGACGTCTTCCGCAAGGTCTCGGCCGAGCGGGTGCGCGACGAGCTGACCAAGCTGCTGCTCGCCCCGCGACCGGTGACCGGCATCCGGATGCTCGTCGACACCGGGATCGCCGAGCGCGTGCTCCCCGAGGTGCCGGCCCTGCGGCTCGAGATCGACGAGCACGCCCGGCACAAGGACGTCTACGAGCACAGCCTCACCGCGCTCGAGCAGGCGATCGAGCTCGAGGAGTCGCGCGGCCACGAGCCCGATCTCGTGCTGCGGCTCGCGGTGCTGCTGCACGACATCGGCAAGCCCGCGACGCGCGTGATCGAGCCGGGCGGGGCGGTCAGCTTCCACCACCACGACGCGCTCGGGGCCCGGATGGCGGCGAAGCGGCTGCGCGAGCTGCGCTTCGACAACGCCGTGGTCAAGGCGGTGTCGGAGCTCATCCGGCTGCACCTGCGGTTCTTCGGCTACGCGGACGGCGCGTGGACCGACTCCGCCGTCC
>DASZVW010000844.1:0-4380 GCA_035546895.1 Polyangia bacterium | reverse complement strand
GACCCCGGCCGCGCGCAGCCGGCGCGCGAGCGCGATCGAGTCCTCGACCGTCCAGCCGTCGGCCCCCAGCCAGTCGGTCGTCGAGAGGCGCACCAGCAGCGGCCGGGCGTCGCTCCAGACGCGGCGGACCGCGCCCACGATCTCCAGCAGGAGGCGGATACGCGCCTCGAAGCTGCCGCCCCAGGCGTCGTCGCGGCGGTTCGAGACCGGCGACAGGAACTCGTGGACCAGGTAGCCGTGGGCGGCGTGGATCTCCACCACCTCGAAGCCGGCGGCGGCGGCGCGCGCGGCGGCGCGGGCGAACGCCTCGACCAGCGCCGCGATCTCCGCCGGGGCGAGCGCGGCCGGCGTCTGGTGGCCGCCGTCGAAGGCGAGCGCGCTGGGGGCCACGATCGGGCTCCACCCGGCCGGCGGCGCGAGCGGCTTCCCCCCTTCCCAGGGCCGGGCGGTGGAGGCCTTGCGGCCCGCGTGCGCGAGCTGGATCCCGGCGGCGGCGCCGTGCGCGCGCAAGAAGGCGGTGACGCGCGCGAGCGGCTCGATCTGCGCGTCTTCCCAGAGCCCCAGGTCCTGCGGGCTGATGCGCCCGCGTGCCTCGACGGCCGTGGCCTCGGTCATCACCAGCCCCGCGCCGCCGACGGCGCGGCTGCCGAGGTGCACGAGGTGCCAGTCGTCGGCGCGCCCGTCGGTGCTCGAGTACTGGCACATCGGCGAGACGCCGATCCGGTTGCGGAAGGTCACCCCGCGCAGCGTGAGCGGCTCGAACAGCATCGCGGCCAGATACCGCCCGCGCGCCCGTCTGTCAAAGCCCCCTGCCCGGTTGGCAGCGACGGCGGCGGCGATCACGCGCGCCGGCGCGGCCCGGCGCCCGATCGCGCGCGACGGCGCGCTGGCATCTCCGATGCACCTCGGCGGGTCGACCTGAAAAGGAGGTCGACATGAACCAAGCGCTCGCCCGCGAAATCATCCTCTTCGAGCAGGAGGCCTCGCTCCGGATCCTGGTGGCCGAGGACGACGCCGATCGGCGCCGGCTGCTGGCGGCCGCCCTGCGCCGCGACGGCCACCAGGTCGTGGAGGCGGCCGACGGCGCGGAGCTGCTGGAGGCGCTGGCCGCGACGCTGATCGAGCCGGCCGCCGGTGCTTTCGATCTGGTCGTCTGCAAGCAGGCGCTGCCCGGGATCCCGGGCCTGACGGTGCTGGCCGGGCTGCGGTCGCGCGACCGCGCGACGCCGTTCGTGCTGATCACCAGCGAGCCGCGGGTGCGCGAGCGCGCGCGGCGGCTCGGCGCCGCGCTGGTCGACCGCGTCGACGTGGCCAGCATCCGCGCGCTCGCGCGCCGGGCGGCGGGGCTGATCCCGGCCAACGACTGAGTGCTCTCCCCGAGCCTTCGCTCAGCCGTGGCGCCGCGGCGCCCCCTCGGGCGAAACCGCGCTCGCCCTGGCGCATCTCAAGGCCACCATCGAGAAAGGAGCGCTCGAGCGAGCTCGAGCAGGCACCGAGATGAGCAGCACCAGAGTCGTCGTCTATTCCACGAGCTATTGCGGCTACTGCCGCCGCGCCGAGGCGCTGCTGGAGCGCCAGGGGATCGCCTTCGAGACCATCGACGTGACCGACGACCCGGCGGCCCGCGCCGAGCTGGTCGAGCGGGCCAACGGCCGGCGGACGGTGCCGGTGATCTTCATCGACGGCGCCCCCATCGGCGGCTACGACGAGCTGGCCGCCCTGGCCCGGACCGGCGGCCTCAAGCACGTCATGGCCACCGGCTGAGCGCGGGCCGTGCCCCGTCTCGCCCCGCGGGGTGTTATGACAGAGGGAGCTCAGCCATGATCGCCCCGTCGAAGCTCGCCCTGCTCGGCCTCGCCTGGCTGCTCGCCGCCCCGGCCGCCCGGGCGGCCTCGCCCCCCGCGCCCCCGCCGCCGAAGCCCGACGCGGGCGCGCCGGCGCCGGCCGGCCAGACGGCGAAGCACCCGCCCAAGAAGCGCCGCCCCAAGCGGGACGTCCATGAGGGCGACACCGACGAGTACGGGATGGTCTACAGCCGCTGACGCCCGTCGCCCGCGCCGCCGGCCCAATCTCCGGTCGGCGTCGCGGCCCGCCGGCGGTCAGCGGTGGCCGAGGGAGATGAACGTCTTCGCCCACTGGGCGATGTGGTTGGCGGTCGCGATGTCCTGGAACGGGAGACAGAAGGCGGTGAAGCTCGGATCGGTGTTGCCGGGGCCGACGACCACGCCGAACATCCAGATGAGCTCGCCGGTGGAGTTCTCGTCGGGATCGAAGGTGTTGACCGGCGGGGCGCGCAGGCCGTACTGCCGGGTCGACGAGAACGTCAGCCAGTAGACCTGGTGCATCTCGTCCAGCTTCTGGACGAACGGCGCCCACTTCGGGTACGAGTTCGTCAGGACGGTGTTGCCGCCGTCGGCGACGCCGGGCGCGTTGGCGTTGGCGAGCGCCACCGGCGCGGCGCTGCCCGGCGAGAGCGGCGTCAGGAACATGGTGGCCGTCGGATCCGTGTCGGCGTCGCACGAGAAGCCCGAGGTGGTCCCGGCGTCGCAGGTCGACTCGTCGAACACCACCAGCGCGCCGTCCGGGCTGATGGCGGGGTAGTAGCGGTTCTTCCCGGACTGCGTGGGGACCAGCACCTGCGGCGCCGACCAGGTCCCCCCGTTGAGCTGGACGACGTCGATCCCGCCGCGGGCCGGGCGCTGGTCGCTGATGCTGACCGTCGCGTCGACCGAGGTGAAGGCGATGGTCTCCGGACCGTTGGCGTTCTTCGACCAGTCGGGGTGGTCGGCGCGCAGCCCGCCGAGGTCGATCGTCTGCGTCACCTGGCCGGTGGTCCCGTCGAAGATCATCAGGTTGGCGGGCCCCTTGGTGCCCGGGTTGCCGTCGCCGTAGATGCCGACGAACTGGCTGCCGTCCTGGTTCCAGGACTCGAACTGGCTCTTCTGGGACAGCGGGAAGGGCTGCAGGGCCGCGTTCATCGAGATGTTCCAGAGCAGCAGGCGGCCGTCCCCCTGCCCGCCCGCGCTGGCGACCAGCTTGGTCCCGTCGGGAGCGAGCGCGTGGCACCCGACGCAGGTCTTGCCGTCGGTGTTCGTGGGCGTCAGGTACTGGACGGGCGCCGTCGTGCTGCCGCCGAAGTCCCAGCGCATGATCGCGGTGTCGACGCTGGTCGTCCAGTAGTAGAGGGCGCCCATGATGGGGTCCTCGGAGAACTGCAGATGGAACGTCTGGCTGGCGCCGACGGAGGTGCCGCTGTCGTCGGTCCCCCGCACGAACAGCGAGACCTGCCCCTGACCGGCGTTCGAGAGCGCGAAGCTGGACCAGAGCCCCGGATCGGGCAGGTAGATGCAGCCGTTGACGCCCGCGGGCGCCGTGCAGCGGATGTAGCTCTTCACCGTCGCCAGCGGCCCTGCCAGGTCGACCTCGAACAGGGTGTTGTTGGCGCCCGGGGTGAAGTGGATCTCGATGCCCGAGACGTTCGGGGGGAAGAGGACGCCGTCGTTCGGGTAGACCAGCCCGGGCGCGCGCGTGCCGTCGTTCGTCGTGGTGGTGAAGATTCCCGGCGCGTTGGGGGGGACCGCGCCGGACATGCCGGGATCGGGCCCCACGAAGGTGTAGCTCACGGTCAGCGTGGCGACGGCCGTCGCCGAGCCCGCGCTCGCGGTGACGGTCACGATGCCGCCGCGGGTCCCGGTGGTGGTGGCCAGGCCGCCGGCGCTGATCGTGATCACCCCCACCGGGCTGATCACGTAGCTGACCTGGCCGGTCAGATCCTGCACCTGCCCGTTGACCATCCCGGTCACTTTGTATTGCTGCGTCTGCGCCGGCCCGCCGTTCGTGATCATCAACGTCGCGGCGGACGGGCTGATCGTCAGACCGGTCACGCCCGGGCTCCCCCCGGTCGAACCGCCGGCGCCGGTGCCGGCGCCGCTGCCGCCCGCGCCGGAGGTGACGCCGACGCCGCCGCTACCCGTGCTGTTCTTGGGGCTGAAAGAACAGGCGGCGGCCAGCGCGAGCGCGCAGAGCGCGGCCCCTAGGTGCCCCGTGGTGGCCCTGCCAAGCACTCTGGTCTGCATCGTCTTCACTCGCGGTGAGGAACCGCCGGGAGCGGGCCATCCCGGTCCTCGGCGGTCACGCTGCGAAGTGACACCGGCCCGGGCCGCCGGCTCATCGAATTGGACCCCCGGGATCGTCGGGGTAAGCTCCTTCGACCGCCAAGGGTGCCGATGGCCGCGACGACGGAGCCGATCCTGAGTTTCTCGCACGCCGCGGAGTGGGAGGCCTGGCTGGCGAGGCACCACCAGCGCGCGGACGCCGTGTGGCTGCGCATCCCGAAGCGGAAGGGGAGCGATCTGACCTACGCGCGCGCGCTCGACGCCG
>DASZVW010000843.1:0-1699 GCA_035546895.1 Polyangia bacterium | reverse complement strand
CGGCGTCGAGCGGCTGATCGCGCGCTGGGAGACCGCCAAGCCGATGCCCCCCATGGGCTTCCTGGTCCAGCTCCACCTGCACAGCGAGCTCGGCGAGCGGCGCTTCTTCACCGCCACCCGCGGCGACGAGCTGGTCGGCTTCCTCAGCATGGTCCCGGTGTTCGCCCGCCGCGGCTGGTTCGTCGAGGACCTGATCCGCCTGCCCGAGGCGCCCAACGGGACCGCCGAGCTGCTGGTCGACGCGGCGATGCGCGCGGCGGCCGGCGAAGGGAGCCGCTACCTGACGCTGGGGCTGGCGCCGCTGGCGGGCGCGGTCGGTCCCTGGCTGCGGGTGGCGCGCAAGACCGGCGGGCCGCTGTACGACTTCCGCGGCGTCCACGCCTTCAAGGCCAAGCTGCGCCCGCAGAGCTGGACGCCGATCTTCATCTCCTCCCCGCGCGCGCAGCTCGGGCTCGCCACGGTGTACGACGCGCTGGCGGCGTTCGCGCGCGGCGGCCTGCTGCGGTTCGGCCTGCGCACGCTGCTGCGGCGGCCGGCGGTGCTGATCCAGGCGCTGGCGCTGATCCTGATCCCCTGGACGATCCTGATGGCGGCGGCGCCCAGCGCCCGCTGGTTCCCGGCGCCGCTCGCCAAGTGGGGCTGGGTGGCGTTCGACACCGCGCTGGCCTTCGCGCTCATCAGCCTGGCGCGGCGGTGGCGGCGCGGCCTCGACACGGCGCTGGCGGCGCTGGTCACCGCCGACGCCGCGGTGACGCTGGCCCAGGTCCTCGGCTGGAACCTGCGGCACGGCCCGCGCAACGCGCTCACGTTCGCGGTCGCCGCGATCTCGGTGGTGGCGCCCAGCCTGGCGGCGCTGCTGCTCTGGATCGGCCGCGGCTCGGGGCGCGAGCGCGCCGGCTGAAGCGCGGCGCTGGGTCAGGGGCAGGAGGCCGTCGCGGTGCAGGTCCCCACCGCGCCCGTCGCCGTGCAGGACATGCAGCTCCCCGCGCAGGCGGCGTTGCAGCAGACGCCGTCCGTGCAGAACCCGCTGCCGCAGTCGGTCCCCTTCTGACAGGCGGTGCCGTCCGCCCCTGGGCCCGTCGGGGCTTGCGTGCAGGTGCCCACCGAGCCGGTCACGTCGCAGGCGACGCCGGCTCCCGTGCAGGCGGTGTTGCAGCAGACCTTGTCGACGCAGAAGCCGGTGACGCACTCGCCGGGGTCGGTGCAGGGAGACCCGCCGCCCACCCCGCCGCCCCCCTTGCCGCCGTCGAGCTGGCCCCCGGCCCCGGTCGCCCCGCCCGTCCCCGTGGCGCCCCCCGTCCCGGTGGCGCCGACGGCGCCGCCGGTCGCGCCGCCGTCGGGCAGGTGGCCGAGGTCCTCGGCGCGATCGCAGGCGGCGAGCGAGAACGAGAAGAGGAACGAAACGACGAGGACGGAAGCGCGGCGGGTCATGCGCGGTGTTTGGAGCCTGCCGGCCGATCCGTCACGGGATCGACCCCAGCGCCTCGGCGACCACCGGCGCGAACAGGCTGCGCGGATAGCGGCGGGTGAAGGCGGCCGCGCGCGCGCGCGCCTCGTCGTAGCGGCGCGCGGCGACCAGCGCCTGCACGAACAGCCCCTCGCGCTCCTCCGCCAACTCGCCGCGCGGGAACGCCGCCTCGTGGCGGGCCAGCGCCGCCAGCGCCCCCTCGGCCTGCCCTCGGACCAGGGCCGCGCGGGC
>DASZVW010000842.1:0-8043 GCA_035546895.1 Polyangia bacterium | reverse complement strand
TCGACGAGCTGTTCCAGCGCCACCGGCCGCCGCGCGTGCGGGCGGCGCAGCGCCCGTTCACCGACGAGACCTGGGGCCGGGTGCGCCACCCCGACGAGGACCGGCGGATCGACGATCTGTTCGCCGTCGCCTCGCCCTTCCTGGCCGCCTCCGCCGCCTACGACCCGGCGCACGTCGGGCTGCGCAAGCGGACGCAGGTCGATCTGGCGCGCGACGAGAGCCCCTGGGCACGGGCGCTGGTCCAGCTCGCCGGCACGCTGGCGCTGCCGCTCCCCGACGTCTTCCGGATGGAGGGGGAGTCGGGGCAGACGACGCTGGTCAACGTCCGCCAGCGCAGCGGCCCGCGCCCCACGCTGCTGCTCGGCCCCCCCACGCTGCGGCGGAGCAGCTTCGACCTGGTGTTCGACCTGGCGCCGCACTTCTCGTTCCTGCGCCCCGAGCGGTTCCCCAAGATCGCGCTCCGCACGCCGGCGATCCTGCAGGGGGTGCTGGGGGTGCTGCGCGCGTTCGGCGCGCCCAACGGCGGGCCGGCGCTGGAGGGCGAGGCCGGGCAGCTCAAGGCCCACCTCGTCAAGACGATGCCGCCGCCCGTGCTGGCGCGGCTGGCCGAGGCCGGCCGCCGCTTCGGCGGCGACGAGGAGCCGCTCGACGTCGAGCGGTGGATCGCGGCCACCGACCTGTCGGCCGCCCGGCTGGCGCTGGCGCTGACCGGCGAGCTGGCGGCCGCCTTCCGCGTGATCTCCAGCGAGCCGATCCCGCTCTCGACCATCCCCGCCCACCGCCGGATGGCCGATCTGGTGGCCTTCTCGGTCAGCGACGACTACTTCGCCGTCCGCCGCGCCGTGGGCCTGGCGATCGCCTGAGGGCGCCTACCCGGCCTGGTTCGGCTGGCCGCGCAGCGCCGGCGGCGGCATCCGCCGCCCCGCCGGGGCCGGATCGCGCCCGCCCGGCCGGGCCGAGGCGAGGCGCCGCATGGTCCAGACGATCCGCGCCACGGCGGTGCCGGTGTTGAGCAGCGCCAGCAGGACCAGCGCCCCGGCGGTCACGCCGTAGAACGGGTGGGCGACGAACCCCTCGCTCCGGTGGGCCGGCAGCGGCGAGAAGGCGAGCGCGATCGAGAGCAGCGCGATCCGATCGCCCCGCTGCATGAGCCCCTCGGCGCCGGTCAGCCCCAGCGACTCGGCGCGCGACCGCGCGTAGCTGATGACGAACGACATGATGAGCGCCAGCAGCGCCGCGTACATCACCAGCGTCCCGGCGTAGTAGACGACCGCGCCGCCGAAGATCAGGCCGTCGGCCACCCGATCGATGGTCGAGTCGAGGAAGGCCCCGCGCGCGCTCGACTGGCCGCGCGTGCGCGCCACCTCGCCGTCCATCACGTCGAGCGCGCCGGCGGCGATCAGCAGCGCCGCCCCCAGGGCGAAGTGCCCGGTGGCGATCGCCAGCGCGGTCAGCGACGCGCCCACCAGCCCGAGCGCGGTGAAGAAGCTGGCCGACCGCCCGCTGCGGACCGCCAGCCGGCAGAGCGGCTTGGTGAGCCAGTAGAAGTAGCCGATCAGCAGCGGCGCCACCAGCCGGCGCCCGGACCCGCGGGCACGGGGCGGCGGCAGCTTGGAGAGCCCGAGGCCGACGCGCGCCGTGTAGACGAAGAAGGGGACCAGGAAGAAGGCGGTGAAGCCGGTGAGAAAGGCCAGGTCCCGCTGCGCGGGCGACAGCGAGAGGCTCACGCCGAGATCTCCGCACGGCCGAGCCGCGCGCCCGCGGCCGGCCGCGGCCGGCGCGGCCCCACCGCCCACAGCCGCTCGGCGAGCGCCACGCGGACCAGCTTGAGGTACGCCACCACCGTCAGCTGGGCAAACCGCCCGGCGAATGAAAGCTGGCTCCGCACCTTGGCCGTCCTACCGGTTGAAGTAATCATCTCGCCTCCCGTCGCAATGCGACCTCGACCCGGTCGAATGCAACATCGACACCAGCGGCGACGCTCAGGAGAGACGCGACGCCCGCCGCTCGAGCTGGCCGCGGGTGTCAGGATCTGAACGGTCCGTCTCCTCACCGGCGCCGCGTGCGCGCCGCCACCCCATCGCCGACGGCACGAACAGCAGCGCGGCCAGCAGGCACCCCGCCTCGCCGAGGTCGGCCAGCTTGCCGAACGAGCGCAGCGCCCCGTTCGAGGCGACGAGCAGCGAGCTGTACCCGATGATGGTGGTCAGCGAGCAGAGCGCCACGGCGCCCCCGGTCTCGGCCAGCGCGCGGGCCCGGCCCGGCGCCGGCTCGCCCCCCAGCCGGGCGACGACGTTGACCGCGTAGTCGACGCCGATCCCCAGCGTGATCGGCAGCGCGACGAAGTTGAGAAAATTCAGTCTCAGCCCGATGGCGGCCGCCGCGCCCCCCATCCAGAGCGTCCCCGCCGCCAGCGACGCCAGCACCAGCGCGACGCGGCGGGTGTTTCGAAACAGGATCGCGACCAGGATCGCGACGCCCGCCAGCGCCACGCCGGTCGAGAGCGGCCCGTCGTGCGAGATCGACCGCAACATCGCCGCGAACATCGACGAGTTCCCGGCCGCGCTCACCACGTCACCGTTCGGGAGTCGAACGTCCTCGAAGGTGTCCGCCATCCGGATGAGCTGGTGCCCGTCCCAGTTGGCCCACACGCGCACCGGGTAGATGAGCGCCACCCGCCCCGCCGTCCCGTCGACCTCGCGGAAGCGCCAGGCGATCGCCTCCGGGAGATCCTGGATGGTCAGCGGCCGGAGATCGCCCGGCGGCGCCCAGGCGTCGATCGCCTCCTTCGCGCCGGCGTCGAGCCGCCCGAGCGCCGGGTCGGCCAGCCGCCGGCGCAGGTCGGCGATCACCGCCAGCTTGGCCGCCTGATCCCGCGGCAGGTACGAAGACGCCGTGGCGACCGCCGAGAGCAGGCGCCCGGCCGGCGCCCGGCCGTCCTTGCCGAGGAGCGCGTCGTGGTAGAGGGGCGCGTCGTCCGCGCGCGGGAGCAGCGCGATCCCCACCGGCGCCAGGTCCTGCGGGAAGATCCGCCCCACCCGCACGTAGAGATCGCCCGCGCCGCGGCGCCGGCTCTGCTGGTTCCGCAGCTTGGAGAAGTCGTACTCGAACGGGTGGCGCGCCACCGGCGCCAGGAGGGCGGCGGCCGCCACGCTGAGCGCGCCGGCCGCCGCCAGCAACGCCCGCCGGTGGCCGAGGATCGCGGTCGCCAGGCGCAACCGGCCCCGCGGGACCTCGGCCACGCGCGGCCGCGCCCGGTAGATCCGCTCCCCCAAGCAGATCAACGCCGGGCCGTAGCCGTAGGTGCAGAGCCAGCAGAGGATCATCCCCACGCCCCCCACCTGGCCGAACTGCTCGAAGCCGCGGAAGCGGGTGAACGCCAGGCTGCCGTAGGCGACCGCCGCCGCCAGCGCCGCGGCCAGCGTCGGCCGGGCGGTGGTCCGGACGGCGACCTCTAGCGCCTCCACCACCAGCGCCTCCGGGTGCCGCCGGCGCTGCTCGCGGTAACGGGCCAGCAGGATGACGCCGAAGTTGATCCCGTTCCCCAGGATGATCGATCCCAGGAACGCCGTGTTGGTGTTGAGATAGCCGATGGTCAGCGCGGCCACCGCGAACGCCCCCGCCACGCCGAGCAGCGTGGGGAAGAAGATGTAGGTCAGCGCGACGACGCTCCGGTAGTAGAGCGCGATCACCAGCAGCACCGCGGCGGTGCAGACCAGCGAGGCCCGGGTGACGTCGGACTCCAGCGCGTCGTGCTCGGCGATGGCGCTCACCACGTCGCCGGTCAGCGCCGCCCGCACCGGGCCGAAGCGGGCGGGATCGGTCTCGGCGACGATCCGCTGGACCTCGTCGCGGATCGTGAACCCCGAGCGATCGCTGGTCCCCGAGGAGGCGGTCCAGGTCACGATCGCCAGCAGGGTGCGGTCGGGGCTCTCGTAGTAGCCGTGCGGGAACCGCGGGGGGCCCCGGCGGCGCTCGAGGTCGCGCGCGAGCCGCCGCAGATCGGCGGCCGGATCGTCGGCCACCTCGCCGAGGTCCTCGTCGGCGAAGGGGACGAAGGCCGGGTTCTTCTTGGCGACCAGCAGCTTCGCGAGATCGTCGTCGGCCCGGCGGAGATCGGCGAGGTCGGCGTAGAGGAGCCGGTTCCGGTCGAAGAACGGCCGGGCGGCGTCGGCGCGGGCGTCGACGGCGCGCAGCCCGCGGCCGACGAGCGGCCGCAGGTTGGCGGCCAGGGCGTCGGCGAAGCGCTCGTTGGCCCCGGGGTCGGGCCCCTCGACGGCCACCACCAGCGTCGACCGGCCGCCCAGCCGCTCGTCGATCCGCCGCAGCGCCGCCAGCTCCGGATCCTTCTCGGGCAGGAGCTCGCGAAAGTCCGAGCGGAGCCGCAGCCGGCCGGCCAGCAGCAGTGCCGCCACGAACAGCGCCAGCGCCGCCGCGCAGACGGCCGCGTCGTGCCGGCTCAGGAACCGGAGGTAGCGGCTCATGACGGCGGGCCGCCGCCGAGGCGCGCGTACAGCGCCAGGACCTCCGCGGTGACGGCCCGCCAGTCGAAGCGCGCGGCGCGCCGGCGGGCGGCCTCCACGCAGCGGCGCCGCGCCGCCGCGTCGGTCAGGAGGCGGTTCGCCTGCCACCCCAGCTCGCGCCCGGCCGGATCGGCCGCCACGTCGACCAGCACCCCCTCGACGCCGTCGCGGATGACGTGGCGGAACCCCGGCGTGTCGGCGGCGACGACCGCGCACCCGGCGGCCATCGCCTCCAGCGCGATGATGCCGAAGGTGCCGCCCACCGCCGGGCAGAGCAGCACGTCCCCCGAGGCGTAGTAGCTGCTCCGCTCGGCGGCCGGCACGAAGCCGACGAAGTGGGCGTCGGCCCGCAGGTCGGCCGGGACCATCGCCTGGTAGCGCGGGCGCAGCGGCCCGTCGCCGACCAGGACCAGCCGGGCGTCGGTCCCCATCCGGCGGACGGCCACGAAGGCGCGGATCACGCGATCGACGCCGTTGCGCGGATCGAAGCGCCCGACGTGCAGCAGGTTCGGGCGCCCGTCGTCGAGCTCGGGGCGGCGGCGCCCGGCGGCGAAGTCGGCGACCTCGACGCCGTTGGGGATGACCTCGAACGGCGCCCGGAAGTAGCGGCGCACCCCGCGCAACGCCGTCTCCGAGACCCCCACCGCGGCGTCGAGGCGGTCCATGTACCGCTGCAGGCGCCGCCCGAGCAGCGCGTAGAGCAGGCTGCGCTCGAACGCGCTGTGGAACGTCCCCACGTTGATCGCCTCCGAGGCGCGCAGCGCCAGCAGCGGCAGCGTCGGCATGAGCGGCGAGTGGACGTGGACCACGTCGAGCTTCTCGCCCCGGATCGCCTCCCGGACCCGCGTCGACAGCGAACCGCCACCCGACAGGCGGGCGATCGAGCCGCCCGAGAGCACGGGGATCGAGACGCCGAGGCGGATGACGCCGTTCTCCGCGTCGGCGCGGCGCGCGGCCGCCGGCGAGAGGGCGCCGGCCGCGACCGAGGCGAGCCCGTCTTTCACCACCGGTGTGAGGATTCGAACATCGTGGCCCGCCGCACGCGCGTGGCGCGCGAAGTGATGGACGTGCTCCTGGATCCCGCCCAGCGTCGGGTAGTAGTACTCGGTGACGATCCCGATCCGCATCGTGCTCCGCCGGCGCCCTGAAGAGATGGGGCCGACCACCGGGCGGTGCAAGGCCGGGACCACCGCTCGCCACCTGGCGTCGCCGCGCCCGCGCGCCGGGACGGCGGCGCGCCGAAACCAGCCCCTGCCTTACGGGCGAGGCCCGGGCGGCCACGCCGGCCCGCGCGGCTGCACGGGGACGGCGATGGTGAACGTCGAGCCGCTCCCCGGCCGGCCCTGCACGCGCAGGCGGCCGCCGTGCGCCTGGACGTACTCGTTGGAGATCACCAGCCCCAGCCCCAGGCTCGCCCGGCGGCGCCCCTCCCGCCGCCACCCGGCGCGGTCGAACAGCCGCGCCAGCTCTCCCGGCGCGATCCCCGGCCCCTCGTCGGAGACGGCCAGCTCGATCTCCTCCCCCACCTGCTTGGCCGAGAGATCGACGCGCCCGCCATCCTCGCTGAGCTCGACCGCGTGGGCCACCAGGTTGCTCACCGCCTGCACCAGGCGGGCGCGATCGACGAAGGCGGTCAACCCCTTGCGCTCGCTGACCGCCCGCAGCCGGATCGCCCGCGCGTCCGCCAGCGGGCGGAAGAGGTCGGCGACCTCGTTCACGATGGCGTCGATCGACTCCCTGGACCGGCCGAGGACCAGCGACCCCGACTCGATCGCCAGCAGGGCGCCCAGATCGGAGAGCATCCGGTCGGCCAGCGTGGCCGCGCTGCGGATCTGCGTCGCCAGGGGGCTGCCCCCCTGGCGGGCCAGCTCGGTGGCGATGAACCCGATCGCGCCCAGCGAGTTGCGGAGATCGTGCGAGACCGTCGCCAGCACCTCGTCGCGCGCGCGCTTGGCGTCGACCGCCGCCGCGTAGAGGCGGGCGTTCTCCAGCGCCAGCGCCAGGCGGTCGCCCAGCGCCTCCAGCGTCGGCAGGTCCCGGGCCGAGAAGGCGCGGCCGCCGCCGGTGATCAGCAGCGAGAGGACGCCGGTCACCCGGCCGGCGACGCGCAGCGGGACCCGCGCCGCCGACCGGACCCCCAGCGTCCGCAGCCCGTCGGCGTCGTCGTCGACCGAGGCGACGAGCTCCGCGGTCCCGGTCTCCAGCACCCGCCGCACGCCCGCCGCCGCGCCGGCCTCGGCGTCGCCCGCGCGGACGTCGACCAGGCAGACGTCGGCGACGCGGGGGACGGCCAGCGCGGTCAGCCGCCGCAGGATCTCGTCGCGCTCGAGCGACCGCGAGAGCTCGGCGCCCGCGTCGGCGAGCAGCCTCGCCGCCGGCTCAGCCTCGCCGGGTTCGAAGGGTGGCGTTCCCATGGAGGCCGCAGTGTAACGACGTTTCGGCGGCGCGGCTCGTCCGCCAGTCGTCAGCCGTCGGCGAGCGCCCGTCGCAGCGCCTCGAAGCTGGCGGGCTTGATGAGGAAGGTCTCGAAGCCGACCTCCTCGCCGAGGCGCCGGTGATCGTCCTGGCCGTAGCCGCTCAGCGCGATGAGCCGCAGGCGCGGCGCCGCCGCCTTGAGCCGCCGCGCCAGCTCGAACCCGTTCATCCCCGGCAGGCCGATGTCCACGATGGCCGCCTCCGGCCGGGCGCGCGAGACCGACTCCAGCGCCGCCGGTCCGTCCCCCGCCTGCACCACCTCGTGTCCCGCCATCTCCAGCAGCCGCGCCAGCGCCCCGCGCGCGTCGACGTTGTCGTCGACGACCAGGATCCGGCGGCGCGGCGAGCCGTCGCTCTCCTCGCCGGGGGCCAGCGCGGCCGCCAGCGGGAGCCGCACCACGAACTCGGTCCCCCGGTCGGGCCCCGCGCTGTGCGCCTCGATGCGCCCGCCGTGCGCCTCCACCAGGTCGCGGGCGATCGAGAGCCCCACGCCCAGGCCGCCGTCGCGCCGCTCGAGCCCCCGATCGCTCTGCACGAACAGGTCGAAGATCCGCGGCAGGAGCTCGGGCGCGATCCCCACCCCGGTGTCCCGGACCCGCAGCACCGCCTCGCCCCCCTCGGGCTCGAGCGCGATCCCGATGGTGCCGCCCGGGGGCGTGTAGCGGATGGCGTTCATGAGCAGGTTGGAGACGATCTGCTCGAGCCGGGGGCCGTCGCCGCTCACCCGCGTGGCCGCCAGCCGGAGCTCGTGGCGGTGGCGATCGAGCAGGCGGCGCTCGGCGAGGTCGTGGATCGAGCGGTGGACCAGCGCCACCAGATCGACGTTCGTCCGCCGCAGCGTCAGCTTGCCCGCCGAGAGGCGCGAGACGTCCATCAGGTCGTCGACCACCCGCACCAGCCGATCGGTCTGGCGCCGGATCGCGGCGCAGGCCTGGGCCGCCTCGGGGTCGTTCCGGGTCAGCTGGGCGACGAGGGTCGAGGCGTTGAGGATGGCCCCCAGCGGGTTTCGCAGCTCGTGGGAGACCATGGCCAGGAAGTCGTCCTT
>DASZVW010000841.1:0-5300 GCA_035546895.1 Polyangia bacterium | reverse complement strand
TGAGGTCGAGCTTGGAGAACGGCGGATCGCGCGTCAGGTCCTGGCGCGAGAACACGCAGTGCTCGCGCAGGCTCTTGTTGATCCGGTACTTGCCGTCGACCGAGGTGAAGAACCGCCGCAGCCGCGTGGGGCCGATCTCCTGCGCCGAGGAGTCGAGGAACATGCCGGCCCGCGCGCGGTCGATCATCCGCTGGCTGACGTCGGTGCCGAAGATCTGGAACGGCACGTTGTCGGCGCGGTCGCCGAAGAACTCGTAGAGGGCGATGGCCAGCGAGTAGACCTCCTCGCCCGACGAGCAGCCCGGGATCCAGGCGCGGATCGGCGCGTCCCCCTCGCGCGCCTCGAGGATCTTGGGGAACACCTCTTCCTTGAGCGCGTCGAAGGCCTCCGGCTCGCGGAAGAAGCCGGTCACGTGGATGAGCAGGTCCTCGTAGAGGTCCTCCGCCTCCTGCGGCTGCTTCTGCAGCATGGCGGTGTAGCTCTCCAGATCGACGAGCCGGTGCAGCGCCATCCGCCGCTGGATCCGGCGCAGGATGGTGGGGAGCTTGTAGTGGGTGAAGTCGACCCCCGACGACTTGCGCAGGATCTGGAACACCTGGCGCAGGTTGGCGGGCGCCTGGTCCCCCTCGGTGACCACCCGCGGGCGGGCGTCGAGCAGGAACGGGTGGCGGCAGAGCCGGACCAGCTCGGCGGCGATCCGGTCGACCGGCAGCACGGCGTCGGCTGCGCCGGCGGCCATCGCCGCCCGCGGCATGCTGTCGAACTTGGCCTCCACCGGGTCCTGGACGAAGGTGATGCCGCCGGAGGCCTTCACCGCCCCCAGCCCCAGCGCGCCGTCGGAGGCCGTCCCCGAGAGGACCACCGCGATGGCCCGCTCCTGGTAGAAGCTCGCCAGGGCGCCGAAGAAGAAGTCGATCGGCGTGTACTGGCTCTTGTCGGTGGGGCGCTGCAGGACCTGCAGCTTCCCGTCGGCGACCCCCATCCGGGCGTCGGGCGGCGTCACGTAGACGTGCCCCGCCTCGATCTCCATGCCGTCGCGCGCCTGCCGGATGGGGAGCGTCGTCGACGCCTCCAGCAGCTCCGGCAGGTGGCTCTCGTGCGTCGGCGAGAGGTGCTGGACCAGGATCACCGCCAGGCGGGTGTCGCTGGGGATCTTGCGCAGCAGCTTGGTGAAGGCCTCGAGCCCCCCGGCGGAGGCGCCGATGCCCACCACCGGAAACGGCGAGACGTGACCGGCCTCGACGGCCGCCCCGCGGCCGGTCCGGCGCTTCGTCTTGGAGCTGCGAACCGACCTCGCGCGACCGCGTTTCATGGGCCAGCGTCGTACCATAGCGCTCCCGGGTCGAAATAGGGAAAACGCTTGCCTGGCCGGCCGGCGGACTTATCGTGGGGTCGGTCGGGGAATGGGCAACCTGGATCGCGGGCAGGATTCCAAAATCAGGCAAGGCCCGCGGTCGGCCCGGCGGTCGGGCGCCGCGCGGAGGCGAGAGGCGCCGGCACCCCCCGAGACGCCCCTGCGGGCGTTCGTCCACGACCTGGCCAGCCCCATCGCCGCCATCCGGTTCTCGGCCGGCACCTTGCGCGCCCGCCGGAAGCTGACCGCGCGCGCGCTGGCCGACGTCGAGCGGATCGAGCAGGCGGCCGAGGTCCTGGCGCGGACGCTCGCCGAGCTGGCGGCGCCGGGCAGCGAGCCCGCCCTCTTCCCGCGCCGGCCGGCCCCGAACGAACCGGTGGACCTCTACGTGCTCTGCTGCGAGCTGGCCGAGGTTCGGCAGCGAAGAGACGGCCGCGCCGTCCACTGCCGGGCGTTCGGCGATTCGCGCGGCGCCTGGGACCGCGCCGAGCTGGTGGCGTTCCTGACCCGGGTGCTCGATCACGTCAGCGGGCACCTCGACGCGCGGGCGCCGCTCACCGTGTCGGTGACGGGGCTGGCGCGGCATGTGCGGATTGACCTTCATGGAGTCCGCTGGCTGAGCCCCAAGGCTCGGGCCGGCCACCTGCGCGCCCTGGCGGCCGCCGGGCGCTCCCCCGCGGGGGCGCTCGTGACCATCACCTCCTCGCGCACCCCCGGGACCATCTTCACCGTCCGGCTGCCTCGGGTGGCGGATGGTGCGCCGGCGCGCCGTTAGGGCATTGTTGCAAAAACGTCGACGCCGGGCCGTTCGACCGTTCTGCCCCCATCTGTCACTATAATTGAGCCGTCGCGCCAACGCGAAGCTGAGGCACGGATGAAAAGATCGGGGATCGGGTTGAAATGGGCCATCGACGCCGAGCAATCGGCCGTCCCCAATTTGGGCGCGCTGGTCCACGGGGTGGTCAATTCGACGGCCGCCATCACGTTCTCGGCGGGCGCGCTGCGCGCCGCCGGCGAGCTGACCGGCGACGCGCTGGAGGCGATCGCGCGGATGGAGCAGGCGGCCGACCTGGTGACCCAGATGATCAAGACCTTCGCCACCGCCTCGCGCGCCGCCGAGTCCACGGCCGGCGCCGGGGCGACCGGCGTCGACCTCTACGACGTCTGCTGCGAGGTCGCCGAGCGCCACCGCGAGCGCGGCGGGCCGACGATCTCCTGCCGGGCCTTCGGCGACTCGCGCGGCGGCTGGGCGCGCGAGCAGGTCGTCGAGCTGGTCACGCTGATGGTCGACTCCGCGCTGGCCCATCTCGGCGCCGGCTCGCTGCTGACGCTCGCCGCCAGCGGCTTCGGCCGGCACGTCCGCCTCGACCTCTGCGGCCTCGGCTGGCTGAGCCCGCGGGCCCGGCAGGCCTGCCTGGAGATCCCCTCCAAGGTCGACGCCTCGCTCGGGGGGCTCATGACGGTGACCGTCTCCCAGGGCGGCGGCACCGTCCTCTCGATGCACCTGCCGCGCGTGGCGGGCGCGCCGGCGGCCTGAACGGTCAGGCGCCGGGCGCGCGGCCGTCGGCGGGGCCGAGCAGCACGTAGCCGGCGAACCGCTGCAGCCCGCCGGCGGGGCGCCGCCCGAACAGGCGGCGGAGCTTCACCAGCAACCGCACGAGCGGGGGGAACGGCACCGGCCGCCGGAGCCGGCGCCCCTCCTCGCCGAGGTAGCGGGCCTCGAGCGGCGTCCAGCCGTGGCCGGCGAAGAACCCGAACCAGTCGTCGGTCTCGAACCGGAACGGCGCCTGGCGCATGTGGCGGCTCTCGGCGACCCGGCGGCGGTAGCGCAGCGTCTGCGGCGAGAAGTAGTCGAGGATCCAGCGCGCCCCCGCCACCGCCCGCAGGTCGTCGGCCAGCGCCCCCACCGCCTCGGCGGTCAGATAGGGGATCACCCCCTCGGTGAGGAACAGCACCTTCCCCGGCGCGCCGCCCAGCCCGGCGAGCAGCGCGCGCCGTGCCGGCAGGTCGGCGAGATCCAGCTTCACCCGCTCGAGCCGGCAGCGCGGCGCCGCCTCGGCGAGCCGCGCCGTCTTCCAGTCGATGATCTCCGGGTAGTCGACCTCGATGAAGCGCAGCGAGGCCGGCAGCGCCATCCGGTACGGGCGGGCGTCGAGGCCGGCGCCGAGGTTGACGACGGTGTCGGTGCCGGCGGCGACCGCGCGCTGGATGAAGTCGTCGATGATCACCGTCCGGATCGTCACCTGCCAGCGGCCGAGCGCGCCGCTGGGGAGGCTGGCGGCCATGGCGCGCCCGCGCTCGCCGCAGAGCCGCGCCGCGAAGGGGTCGCGGAACAGCGCGTCCGGCCGCTCCGACTCGGCGGCGCGCCAGGCCGCCACCATGAACGCGGTGTCGGGGACGCCCCTGATCCATGGATCGCCCGGCGAGTCGGCCATCGGTGGCTCGGTATACCGCGGCTCCGTCGGTGGCGCCGCGCGCAGCCGCTGGCGATAAGATGGTGCGGCCGTGAATCTCGACGACCCCCGCCGGCTGCGTGTCCTGGAGGCGACCGGGCTGCTCGACACCTCGCCCGAGCCGGCGTTCGATCGCTTCTCGAGCGCCCGGGCGCGCCGTCGCCGGTGTGGGTCGAGGCCAGCGGACGGGGGCTTCGCGGCCCCGCGCGCGCCGGCGGGCGGTAGACTGCGGTCATGTCCGGCTCGCCGCTCGCCGCCACGGTCCTGCTGAAGGGGCTGATCGTCGCCACCGGCGGCGGCGCGGAGATCGGCCGCCAGAGCTACCAGGACGACGGGCGGACGCTGAGGAGCCGGATCGCGCTGGCCGGGCAGAGCTTCGAGGTGGCGATCTCGCGCCCGGACCACAAGGTGACCGTCACCGAGGGCGGCGCCACCGTCACCCGCGACGTCCCCGCGGGCGCGATCGTGCTGGAGAACGGCGACTGGCAGGCCTACGCGCTGGCGGCCGAGCAGTTCCCCGACGCGCGCGCGCCGATCGCGGTCAAGGTGCTGGTGCCCGGCCAGGGCCGCCTGCTCGACGCCACCATCCGCGTCACCGCCGGCGCCGACAAGACCCGCCGGGTGGTGGTGAGCATCCCGCCGCTGACGGTGGAGGCCGAGGTGGCGGCGAACGGCGCGGTCACCCGCGTGGCGGTGCCGCTGCAGGGGATCGAGGCGCGGTCGGTGGACGGGACGCCGGCGCCCGAGGCGCCGCGCGCGCCGACCGCCGCCGAGGCGCACCGCCCGCCCCCGCCCGGCGTCGTGGAGGAGCCGATCGCCGTCGACCGGGGCGGGGTCGAGCTGCGCGGCGTGCTCTGGCGGCCGGCTCACGCGAAAGCGAAGCCACCGCTCGCGCTGATCGTCGCCGGCTCGGGCCCCGTCGATCGCGACGGCAACGCGGGGACGGCGCTGCGGACCGACTGCTACCGGATGCTCGCCGAGGCGCTGGCGGAGGACGGCGTCGCCTCGCTCCGCTTCGACAAGCGCGGCGTCGGGGCCTCCGATCCGGTCAAGGAGGACGGCGTCACCGTCGGCGACTTCGTCGACGACGCCGCCGCGCTGGCCGCCGAGGCCCGGCGCGAGCGGCGGTTCTCGAAGCTGACGCTGGTCGGCCACTCGGAGGGGGCGCTCATCGCGCTCCTGCTGGCGGCCAAGGTGCCGGTCGACGCGCTGGTGCTGCTGGCCGGCGCCGGGCGCCCGCTCTGGCAGGTGCTGCACGAGCAGCTCGCGCGCACCGGCCAGCTCGACGCGATCGCGGACGAGATCCTGACCGCGCTCCGCGACGGCAAGCCGGTGCGCGCCTACCCGTTGAACCTCCGGCCGCTGTTCCGCCCGTCGGTGGAGCCGTTCCTGCGCAGCGAGCTGGCGCTCGATCCGGCGGCGCTGCTCGCCGGGCTCAAGCCGCCGGTCACCATCGTCCAGGGCGAGACCGATCTCCAGATCACCGTCGCCGA
>DASZVW010000840.1:0-6885 GCA_035546895.1 Polyangia bacterium | reverse complement strand
GGACCGTCGGCGTGGTGACCTGGTCGACCACGCTCGCCAGCCCCACGTCGGCCCAGATCGACTTCGGCCTCGACACCACCTACGGCATGACCGCCCCGGTGAGCGCGCCCGCCGCCTCCAACAACAAGACCCTGCTGCTGGGGATGAAGGCCTCGAAGACCTACCACTACCGGATCACCGCCACCAACAGCAGCGGCAGCTGCGCCAGCAGCGACTACACGATCATGACCGGCCCGCAGCCCAACGGACTGGCCGCGCCCACCATCACCACCAACAAGGCGAGCGCGCTCTACGGCGGGTTCCTGGTGACGGGGCAGTACACCATGGGCGCCACCGGCGCCTACGCCTTCATCCTCGACAAGGACGGCAGCTACGTCTGGTGGTACACCGTCTCGGGCAGTGACGCCACCGGCGTGGCCATGAGCTACGACGGTCAATACATGTGGATCGCCAGCGCCAATGTCCCCGACGCGACCAGCACCGATCACGTGCACCGCGTGAGCATGGACGGGACGAGCGACACCGACTTCACCAAGCCGTTCGCCCACCACAGCCACCAGGTGACGCCGCTCCCCGACGGCAGCGTTGCTTTCTACGCCACGGGGACGAACGGGTGCGACGACATCAAGCTCTTCCCCGCCAACGGGACGGCTTCCAGCACCGCCACCACGGTCACCAACGCCAAGACGGCTCACGGCGGCTCCGGCGCTTGCCACGTCAACAACATCCAGTATTCGCCGATGGACGACACGCTGGTCTTCTCGGACCTCGACAACAACTGCCTCACCAAGGTGACCAAGACCGGCACGATGGTCTGGGTGCTGAACGGCGGGGTCAACGGGGTCACCAGCTCATTCAACGGGGGCGGCCTCGTTTGGAAAGGGGGCGAGCACGGCTTCGACATCCTCGGAGACGGCACCGACCTGGTCATCTTCAACAACAACAGCACGGCGCCGGCTGGGAGCATGAGCGGGTGGGGGAGTGCGGCGGGTGACGAGTCAGGTTCGATCGCGGTCGAAGTGAAGCTCGACCTGACGGCCAAGACGGCGACGCAGACCTGGATGTACAAGGCGAATCCCGCGCTCAAGAACGACGTGCTCGGCGACGTCCAGCGGCTGCCGAACGGCAACACCATCGTCGATTACGCCACCAAGGGGACCATCCAGGAGGTCGACTCGACCGGCGCCCTCTTGCAGCAGATCAAGACCCAGACGAACTTCGGCTACATCGAAAAACGGGCCACCCTGTACGGTCCCCCGCCGCGGTAGCATCCGGACAGTCTTCCCTTCGAGGTCAACGTACGATGAAACAGGCGAGCGCTCTGTTGTTCGCGGCCCTGGCCGCTGTCTCCTCGGTCTCCCTCTCCTGCGGCAGCAGCGGCGGCGGTAGCCCGAGCGTGACCTGTACCAACGGCACCATCGTGGCCGACGAGGCGAACAACTACTCGTTTTCCAGCTCTCTCAAGCTCCAGATGACCAAGGTCCAGCCGTCGTCGAACCTGACGTTCAGCTGGGGCGGGGTCACCAAGGACTTCCTCGGCCAGCCGGTCACCGTTTCGACCGACCTGAACACGATCCTGGTCCTGATGGTGAACTTGACCTTGCAGGACTTCGAGACCCAGATCGACGACGACACCTTCTTCCAGTCGAGCCTGGTGATCACGCCGCCGCCGAACTTCACGCCGACCGGCGGCGTCACCATGGCGACCCTCTACAACGACTTCAGCGCGGGCGGAGAGCCGGTCACGGCGGACAACGCCAGCATGTACCTCGACCCGACGATGTATCCGCCCGACCAGAACACGTTCATCCTCGCCGCGCAGACGGGGGCCAACCTTGGAGAGGACATCCGCATGATGCAGGCCTTCCAGCTCGATCCCTCCTCCACCAACACCGCCGTCACGCTGACCAACAGCTCGACGACGCTGGACTACACGGCGAACCTGCATGCGCTGCACCCGACAGGCGTTCCGGCCGGGACCGCGGCGCTGACCCTCGACTGGTCCGCCATGGAAGACGGGGAGATGAACGCGCTCGGCACCGCCTTCGCGGCCGGCAGCATCACCAGCGCGATCGTCGGCCACTACACGCAGACCCCCGCGCAGCTGGAGAGCCAGTTCCTCGACCTGCAGACCTCGGCGGAGGACTTGTACACGGCCGCGATCCCCTACGGATCGATGCTCGACTTCACGACGCTCACCGACCAGGCGGGGAACAGCTTCCCGGGGATCGACTCGACCGGCACCTGGCTGGTCGGCCTCATCTGTGGCAACTGCCGCAACCCGGCCCCCTGGTACCTGACCATCCTCGAGCCGGCGCCGCAGCCCTGTAAGTAGTCCGGCGGGCGCCCGTGCGGCGCGCTCAGGCGACGTGGCGGCGCGCCGTCTCGGCGACCGACGGCGTCCGGCGGCGCAGGAACTTGGGCTTCACCAGCAGGATCACCGACGGTAGGAAGGCGACGGTCGCCGCGCTGCTGGTCACCATGGTGAGCGCCACCAGCACGCCGAGCAGGACGTGCACCTTGAAGAGGGAGAGCGCCAGGCAGAGGTAGCCGCCGGCGACGGCGCTGGCCACGTAGGCGATCGCCTTGCCCGAGGTGGTGAGCGCGGTGGCCGTCGCCTCGCGTAGGTCGCCGGTGCGCTGGAACTCCTCGCGCACCCGGAAGATGAAGTAGACGGCGTAGTCGGCGCCGATGCCGACCGCCATCGCCGAGATGGCCGCCGTCCCCATCGACAGCAGGATCCCGGTCCACCCCATGAGCCCCAGGTTGACCAGCGCCGCCGTGGCCAGCGGCAGCAGCACCAGCAGGCCCCCCACCAGCGAGCGGAGCAGGACGGCGGTGATCACCACCACCAGCACCGAGATCTGGATCAGGTTGACCGTCTTGCCGTGGACCATGGTCTGGTTGAGCGCGATGACGTTGGTGACGCCGCCGCCCACGTTGGCGGTCACGCCGGTCCCCGCGAACAGGCGGGCGGCCTCGGCCTTGGTCGCCTCGGTCATCGCCCGCATGGCGCGGAAGTCGTCGGTCTTGAGGTAGGCGGTGATGACCGCGCGCTGGAACGGCCGGTCGACCAGGTGCGCCAGGTCCTCGTCGTCCCCACCCATCGCGTAGAGCAGCAGGTACTGGGCCACCCCCTGCGTGGTGTCGGGGAGCTTGCCGCCCCCCGCGCCGTCGACCGCCAGGCTGATCTGCTTGAGGAGATCGACGATGGAGACCACCTTGCCCACCGGGAGCGGCTGGTGGGCGATGAACGTCCCGAGCTGGTCCATCCGCCGGAGGACCTCGGGGCTCTTGATGGCGTCGGGGGCGCTCCCCTCGACCAGCACCTGGATGACGCGGGTGCCGGCCAGCCGCGCGTCGGCCATCCGGAAGCCATGCACGGGGGCGTTGTGCTCGAAGAACTGCGCGGCCAGGTCGTTGCCCGCCTCCAGGCGCGACAGCCCCACCAGCGCCACGACGATGAGCGCGGTGAAGCCCCAGACGATCGGACGCTCGCGGCCGGCGCGGACGACGCTGGCCAGCTTCTCGAGCAGGGGGTCGAAGTACTCCTCGCGCTTCTCGCGCTCGGTCTGCCGCTCCGACGGCGGCGACATCAGCATGCGGATGGCCGGGATGAAGGTCATCTCCACCGTCAGCGCGGCCACGATCCCGAACCCCGTGCAGAGGCCGAAGTTCCTGATGGTCGGCAGCCCGAAGGTGGCCAGCGAGCCGAAGCTGAGCGCGGCGATGGTCCCCGCCGCCAGCATCACCAGGCCGACCTTGGTGGTGGCCTCGATGACCGCCAGCCGGTTGTGCTCGCCGGCCGTCAGGTCGGGGCGCTCGTCGCGCAGCCGGTTGTACTCCTCGTAGTAGCGCTTGAGGATCTGCACCGAGTGCCCGGCGCCGATCGCCAGCAGCAGGATCGGCGTCATGATGTTCCAGGGGTCCATCGGCGCGTGGATGAGCCCCATCAGCCCCAGCGCCCAGACCACCCCCATGACCGCGGTGACCAGGGGGACGATCATCCCCTGCAGCGTGCGGAAGGCGCGGTAGTGCAGGTACCCGATCATGGCCAGCGCCAAGACGAACAGCAGCGCCACCCGGCGGGTGTAGATGAGCAGCCAGTGCAGCACCGTGGGGGCGCCGGCGGCCACGATCTCCAGGTCGGGGGTCCGCTCGGGTCCCACGATCGCCTCCATCTTGTCGTAGAGGTGCTTGGAGCCGCCCGCCTTCTCGAAGTCGGAGAAGTCGACCAGCACGGAGGTCGCGCGCCCGTCGTCGCTGACGAACAGGCTGGTCATGAAGCCGTTGGCCTTCACCCGCGCGCGGAAGGCGGCGAGCTCGGCGTCGGTCCGGGGGACCTTCTCGGCCAGCGGCGTGATCTCCAGGGCGTCGGCCGAGCTCTTGACGTCCTTCACCCGCGGCGACATCAGCGACAGCACGCTCCCCGGCTTGACGCCCGGGAGCTTCTCCAGCTCCTCGGTGACCCGCTCGACCTTGCCCAGGACCTCGGGCGTGTAGACGGTGCCGGCGCGCGGGTAGAACCCGATCACCGTCATGTACTTGCCGCCGAACAGCTTCTCGATCCGCTGGCCGACGATCACCAGCGGGTCGCCGGGGGGGATCTGGGCGTCGACGTCGAGGAGGACGCGCAGCCGGGTCATGAAGAAGCCGAGCGCCAGCGTCACCAGCGCGACCGCGGCGATGACCAGCTTCGGGCGGCCGACGATCGCCGTGACGTAGCGGCGCAGCCCGTTCATCGCCCCTCCCACAGCGAGCGGATCAGGAGCTCGCGGGTGTCGCTCTTGGGGGCGAAGTAGCTGGCCAGCACCACCTTGCGCGCCCCCGCTTCGTGCTCGCTCAGATCGAGCAGCAGCTGCCCGCTCGCGGAGAGGACCACCGTGCGCAGCGTGTCGGGGGTGACGGCGTAGACCAGCCGGTCGCCCTTCTTGTAGCCGCGGTCGGCCAGCGGCGCGAACCACTGCGGGATGCCGCTCGAGACCTTCTCCTCGATGTCGCGCCCGATGAGCCCCGCCTCGCGCGCCAGCTCCAGGTTGTCGCGCACCACGCCCAGCCAGCGGTTGAGCGGCACGTCGCGCACGAACTGCATCTGGACCACCGCGCGCGCGGCGCCGATGGCCGCCTGGGCGAGCTGGGCGTCGAGGGCGTAGGAGTAGGGCTTGCCCGTCGCCAGCTCGGCGAGCTTGCTCTGGGTGGGGCGATCGAAGCGGACGTCGACGGTCGCCACGTTGATCTTGAGGACCGTCTTCTGCAGCAGCATGTGCATCGACGAATAGGGGCCGCGCGCCAGCTCGGGCGCGTCGAGCGAAGGGAGGCCGCCGGCCGTCAGCGCCGGGGCGGGGGCGAGGAGGAGCGCCGCCAGGCCGGCGCCGGCGGCGAGAGAGGTGCGGGAAAGGCGGGCCATGACTTCTCCTTCGCGTTCGTTACTTGCCGTACCGGTAGATGAAGGCCAGCGACACCAGGTGCGAGGTGGAGGCGTAGGTCCCGGCGTTGACGGTGGGGGACGGCTGCCCGAGGTAGTTCGGGTTGCAGGTGTTGGGATCGGTGTAGGGGGCCTGGCAGGCGCTGGCGGGGACCTGCTGGTAGACGCGCCCGTTCGCCTCCGAGACCGAGAAGCTCGGCTGGTAGCGGAGCTGGTAGGTGAGGGCGATCTCCAGCTTGCTGACGAAGAACGAGCCGCCCAGCGCGGCGCCGAAGACCTGCGCGCCGGGGAAGTCGACGTTGGCGTAGGCCGCGGGGGCGACCGCCGTCTCGTAGTAGGCGCCCGCGCGCACCGTCCAGCGCTCGGGGACCAGGTTGAGATCGCCGCCCAGCTTGACGCTGGTGACGTCGTTCCAGTGCTTGGCGATCTGGATCTGGCCGAGGGGGACCGGCGAGCTGGCCAGGTTCCCCTGCGGCGTGGCCACGAGCCCATTGGTGTCGAGCGTGAAGGCGTTGGCGCGCGACCAGGACTCGTACTCCACGTCCAGCTCGAGGTCATAGAGCTCGCTCGCGCCGCGCAGGTGGCGGTAGCGGACGCCCGCGCGCGCCATCAGCGGCAGCGGCAGGGTGATCTTCACGTCGTTCGCCGCGTTGCCGTTCCGCCCGGTGGTCACCGAGCTGATGCGGGAGGTGTCCTGCGGCTCCAGCGCGAGGCTGCTGTGGGTGACGATGTTGGCGGGGATGACCTGCCCGGCGAAGCCGAATTCCAGCCAGGGGCGGGGGCGGTACCAGCCGCCCACGATGGCGTTGAAGGTGAGCCAGTCGGAGCCGGTCGTCTGGGCCAGGATGTCGTAGGGGCCGGAGACGGGGTAGGCGGTCCCCGCCAGCGGGCTGGCGTCGATCACCAGCGAGTAGTCGAGCCGGGGGACGGTGATCCACTCCAGCGTCAGCCCGAGGCCGAAGAGGTCGTGGTACCGCCAGGCCGCGCTGGCCGCGTAGTCGAGGATGATCGCCTGGCGGTCGACCATCATGAAGCGCTGGCCGTCCGCCGCCGGGAACTGCTCGCGGCTGATCCCGGGCGGCGCGAAGGCGGCCAGGGCGAAGGCCCAGTCGCGCAGCCCGAGGCGGGAGGCGACGCCGAGGAAGGGGAGCGGGAGCTGCCAGGGGGTGCCGTTGCTGACCTTGCCGAAGGTGACCGGCGGCGGCACGCCGTTCTGCTCGTTGCCGTAGTCGAGCGTGGGCGCGCGCGTGTAGTCGTAGCCGTAGTAGGCGGACTGGTTGCCGAGCTGGATGGTCGTCCCCTCGAGCTCCGACAGGCCGGCGGGGTTGATGCTGACCGCGGTGAGGTCGTCGGCGCGCGCCACGAACGCGCCGCCGCGCCCGGCGGCGCGCGGCCCGAGCGGCCCGGTGTAGTAGCCGCCGTCGGCGAGCGCCGGCCCGGCGATCGCCGAGGCCGCGAGC
>DASZVW010000839.1:0-3260 GCA_035546895.1 Polyangia bacterium | reverse complement strand
GAGCCGGACGCGCGGCGGCGCGCCCAGCTCGTCGGCCGGCCCGGCCGGTTCGCCGCCCGGCCGGCCGGCGCCGCCGTACTCGCCGAGCAGCCCGAGCTCGCCGCGCGCGTCGAGGTAGTAGAGCGCCGCGGCCGGCGCCTCGAAGTGACGGGCCAGGAAGCGCACCGCCTGCGTCGCCAGCACCGCGGGCTCGAGCTCGCCCTGGATCTGCTGGCCCAGCCCCGAGCGCGCCTCGCGCACCCAGTCGTTCTGATCGCGCGCGGCCCCCAGACGCTTCAGGCTCTCGGCCATCTGGTTCGCCTGCCGGCCCAGGTCGGCCAGCTCGTCGTCGTTCCCCCCGATCGCGACCGGCTGCTCGAAGTTCCCGCCGCCGAACCGGCGGAGGCCGGCGGTCACCTCGGCGAGCGAGCGGATGACCCCGCGCCCGATCCACCCGGAGAGCAGCACCAGGCCGAGGAGGCAGGCCAGGCTCACCACCAGCCGGACGTGGCCGCCGTTGATCTCGGCGCGCTGGGCGGCGGCGAAGGCGGCCGTCAGCTCGGCGGGGTTGAAGGCGGTCACCGTCTGCAAGAGGGCGGCGGCACGCGCCTGCTTCTCCTGCATGTCGCCCATGGCGTCGACCAGGCGCTCGCCGGTCTCGCCCGCCACCAGCCGCCGCGAGACGTCGGTGGCCGCCTGGTAGTACCCGTCCATCGCCGCGTGCAGCGCCGCGGCCTCGCCGGCCGGGACGACCGCGCCGGCCGCGTCCAGCGTGCGGTCGAAGGTCTCCAGCACGCCGCGGGTGGCGCTGACCGCCTCCAGGTCGCGCGCGGCCACGGCGTCCTGCAGCCCGCGCTTGAGCCGCTCGAACTCCGCGCGCAGGGCGGGGCCGAGCTGCAGCCGCGGCAGGTGCCGGTCCTGGATGGCCGCCAGCGCGCGCTCGGTCCGGCTGGAGATCGCGGTGCCCGCGGCGACCAGGATCAGGAGCGCGGCGGCGGCCGTTCCGACGATGGCGACCAGCTTGGCCCGGAACGACAACCGCACGGTCACCTCACGGCGATGATCTTGACGCCCGTCAGGGGGGCGCCGGGCGAGACGTACCCCACCGCGCCCCGGTTCCGGGCGACGAACTTCACGACGTCGCTCTCGCTCTCGAGCTCGGGCGGCGGGACGCCGTGGCCGGCGAAGACCATCTGCTGCCAGTAGCTCTTCACCGCCGAGATGGGGCGCTTGAGAATCTCCTCCGAGAACGTGCGGCGGACGGGCGAGCTGGGCGTCAGATCGACGGGCCGGATCGTCTCGTCGTCGGGCCAGCGGGTCGTCTTCTTGAAGAAGGCCTCCGACAGGAACCGGCGGTCGACGCCGTCGGCGGGGTTGGCGGCGTTGACGATCACCCGCATCGCGACCCAGCTCTCGGCGCGGACCGGGCGCGCGTGCGTGTAGACCGCCGCCCCGAAGGCCACCAGCACCGCGAAGATCCGCACTCTCGACACGTCGGCCTCAGAAGTAGGCGGTCGTCTTCAGCAAGAAGAGGCCCCAGTTCTCCCGCCCGGTCATCGCCTCCGCGCCGAGGATGGCGGTGCCGCGCATGTAGTGGGCCTCGAGCTTGACGAGCCAGTAGTTGTTGATGTCGAAGCGCAGCGTCCCCGAGAGGTCGTTCTGGAAGTTGGGCGCGCCGTCCCGCGTGTCGATGTGCGGGTAGTAGACCGAGTAGTAGAGCGCGGGCTGCAGCCAGGACTTGATCCGGTAGGCCGCCAGGCCATACGCGCCGGCGCTGGCGCTGGTCCCTTCCGTGACCGTCGGCGGTTGCGTCTCGGTGATCGTGGTGCGCGCCAGGGCCCCCTCGGCGGCCAGCCAGAGGCCGTGGCCGACGTACTCGACCGATCCGAGCCCCACGTACTCGATCGACTTGACGTCGAGGGGCATCATCGCGGGGGTGACGCCGGGGAAGACGACGGTCTCGGTCAACTTCAGGGCCACGCCGGTGACGCCGAGGCGGAGCCCGTCGAGCGGCGTCTCCCACATGAGCCGGGCGGCGCCCAGGTAGGGGAGGTCGATGGCCGAGGCCTGCTCCGGAGCGCCGATCTGGCTGGGGAGCTCGACGGGGATGGCGCCGCCCATGAGATGGTAGTCGAGCGCCCCCGCGCGGCCGAGGCTCCGGTAGCCGTAGAGCTCGGCGCCGGTGACCGTCAGGAGGTAGATGCGGTTGCTCTCCGGGTAGATCGATTCGGGCAGCAGCACCGGCACGCGCGCGGCGTCGATGTCGCTGATGTCGTTGTAGAGGCCGTAGACCAGCTTCACGCGGCCGGCGCGCACGCCCAGCCAGTCCCGGAAGCGGTAGTCGAGATAGAACCAATCCGCGCGGATGTCGAAGTTGCCAAGCGACCCCAGATCGTAGGCAAACAACTGCAGGCCGACGCGCAGGCGGTCGGTCAACTGGCTGGTGAAGTTGATCCCCGCCTCGCTGAACTCGAAGCTGCCGGTGCTGGAATCGACGAGGTAATCGTTGGCGCTGCTCTTAATGGCCCCCTGGCTCACGAAGGCGTGGACGTCGACCGCCGACGGGCTGTCTGGATCGCCCAGCGTCCAGGCTGCCGCCGGCGCGCTGGCCGTCGGGCCGATGAGCAAGCCGACCCCCACCCCGACCAGGATCGACAGCGTTGAAGTGCGTAACGTGCAACGCCGTGAGCAACGTGGCAAGATGATCGCATAGATGCCACGGTCCTCGGAAACCGTCAATTGGCTTGGGCGTCGAGCAACGTGTTCTCCGCGGGCGGTGTGTAATACGGTTTCGAAACTTGTGCGTTGGTATCCGCCTCAATCGAGCGGCTGTACGGGGGCCTGGCGGTCGTGAAAACGAACCTCATTCTGTTGGTCGAGGACAATCCCGATGACGCGGATCTTGCAATGCGGGCGTTCAGGATGGGGCCGCTGAGACCGACGGTCGCTTTGGCGCGCGACGGCGTGGAGGCGCTCGACTACCTGTTCGGGACCGGCACCTACGCCGAGAGCCCGCCCGAGCTCCCCGACGTGGTGCTCCTCGACCTGAAGCTGCCGCGCCTCGACGGGCTGGAGGTGCTGCGGCGGCTGCGCGCCGACGCGCGGACCCGCTGGCTGCCGATCGTGATCATGACCTCCTCGCTCCAGGCGGCGGACGTCGAGCAGAGCTACGCGCTGGGGGCCAACGGCTACGTGCGCAAGCCGATCCAGTTCAACGCCTTCCTGGAGACCACCAACACGCTCGGGGCATTTTGGTTGAACGTCAACCAGACGGTGCCCCG
>DASZVW010000838.1:0-3525 GCA_035546895.1 Polyangia bacterium | reverse complement strand
CTCGCTGGGCGCCGCGCCCGGCTGGGCGGCGGGGGCGGCGGCGCGCAGCGCCTCGCGCTCGATGGCGCGGGCCGCCTCGGTCGCGTCGCGCTTGCAGGCGCCGCACATCGTCGGCTCGGCCCAGGCGCCGAGATGGGTCTGGAGCTGGCTCTCCGGCGGCCAGTAGATCGGCGTCCCGCAGGTCTTGCAGGGGATCTCCACCGTCTTCTTGTCCTTGAGGAAGTCGACGCACGACTGGCAGCGCCGCTCGGGCGGCCGGATCTCGCGGCGCCGCTTCTTCTTGTTGCGAGACTTCTTCTTTTGCCCTGGCTCGTTCTGCCCCGGCCCCGCCACGGCGGGCGCGCTGGCCGCCGCCTCGGCGGTGAGCTCCGACGCCTCGGGGACGGTCGCCGCCGCGGCCTCGACGGGCGCGCCGGCGGTCTCGACCGGTTGGTCGCCCGGTTTCTCTCCGGCGTTCTCTTCGACCTTCTCGTCGACCTTGGGCTCGGGGCGCACGCCGGCGGCGAGCTGCTGCTGCTTGGTCCAGGTCCAGGTCCCCTCGCAATTCTCGGTCTTGCAGGGGATCTGCCGGTCCTCGAGGTCGCCCATCTCCTTGGCGCAGACCTCGCAGTACTGCGGGTAGGGATCGCCGGTCTTGCCGCGCACCGCGCGCGCCAGCTGGCCGCCGCGCTTGTCGGTCCAGGTCCGCTTGCAACCGGCGCGGCGGCAGGGGCGCTCAACATCTTTCAGCTGTTGGTAGAGGCCGATGCAGCGCTCGCACATCCGGTGCGGCGCCTTGGGGATCGGCTTGCCGGCCAGGCAGGCGTCGAGCTGGTCGCCGCGCCCCCAGGTCCAGGTGTTCTTGCAGCCCGAGGTGCGGCAGCGGATCTCGCGGTCGGCGATGGCCCCGAAGGCGGCCTTGCAGGTCTCGCACATCCGGCGCGGCGGATCGTTGGAGAGGCCGGCCGCGTAGGCCTGGATCTGCTCGTCGGCGCTCCAGGTCCACTTCTGCTTGCAGCCGTTGATGCCGCAGCCGACCTGCCGGTCCTTGAGCTTCCGGTAGACGCTCTCGCACTGGACGCAGCGGAGGGCCGGCGTCTCGGGCGTCGTCTCCGGCGCCCCGGCGATGAGCTGCGCCCGCCGGGTGAAGACCGCCTGGCGCGTGCAGCCGGAGACGATGCAGGGGAGGGGCTGGTCGGCGAGGCTGGCCAGCTTCTCCTCGCACCCGGCGCAGAGGCCGCGCGGCGCCTGCTTCCCGGCCGCGAACGCCTCCAGCTGCGCCCGCTTGCTCCAGGTCCAGGTGCCGTCGCAGCCGGCGCGGTCGCAGGGGCGCTGGGCGTCCTCGGTGCGCGCGAACTTCTCGCGGCAGGGCTCGCACATCGACGAGGCGGGATCGGCGGGATCGGCCGCGCCGCGGCTCCCGAGCTTGGCCCCCTTGCCCCCGGCGATCGACATCCAGGTGCGGGTGCACCCGGCGACGGAGCAGGGGGACGACTTGGCGCCGAGGCGATCGGCGAGCGTGAATCCGGCGAGACCCATGGCGAAGGGCTTATGCTGACGAAAGCGCCGCGCCCGCGCAAGGCGAATCGGGTGACAGCCCCGTATCGGGCCGGTGTCGGGCTTGCGCTGGCCGAGCCGCGAGGGTAGACAACCCCCTTTCTATGCAGATCACGATCGAAGATCTCTCCCCCGTCGAGAAGAAGGTCGAATTCGAGCTCCCCTGGGCCGACGTCGCGCCGAAGCTCGACAAGGCCTACGACTCTCTGCGCCGCGGCGTGCGGCTCCCCGGGTTCCGCCCCGGCAAGGTGCCGCGCGCGCTGCTGGAGCGGATGTACCGCCGCCAGGTCGAGGACGAGGTGGCGCGCGAGCTGGTCGAGCGCTCGCTGGGGCAGGCCATCCAGGAGAACCAGATCCAGCCGGTGGCCCCGCCGGCGGTGGCCGAGATCGAGATCAAGACCGGCGAGCCGTTCAAGTTCTCGGCCCGGGTCGAGGTCCGCTCGCAGGTGACCCCCAAGGACTACTCGGGGATCGAGCTGACCCGCCGGCCGCCGGAGGTGAAGGACGAGCAGGTGGCCGAGGCGCTCGAGGGGTACCGGCGGCGGCTGACCCAGTTCAAGCCGGTCGACGCCGGGGCCCGGACCGAGACCCGCGAGACCGACCTGGTGCGCACGGAGCTCCACGGCAAGGTCGGCGAGCACAAGATCAAGAAGCGCGAGCTGCTGGTCGACCTGGAGGACGACGTCCACGGTCCGCTGCCGGGGCTGGCCAGCCGGCTGCGCGGCAAGCCGATCGGCGGCGAGGCGCCGATCGAGGTCGACTACACGCTCCCCGAGGAGGGGGTGCCCGCCGAGATGGCCGGGCGCCACGTCCACCTCCAGGTGACCATCAAGGAGGTGCGCGAGAAGCAGGTCCCCGCGCTCGACGACGAGCTGGCCAAGGACACCGGCGAGGCGGAGACGCTGGAGGGGCTGCGGGCCAAGGTGCGCGAGAAGCTGGCCGAGACCGACAAGACCCGCATCAAGCGCGAGCTGGAGCGGGCCCTCATCAAGGAGCTGGTCAAGCGCAACGAGTTCCCGATCGCGCCCGCGCTGGTCGACCGCTACGCGCAGGCGATCGTCAACCGCGCCAAGAACCAGCTCATGATGATGGGCGTCGACGTGGAGTCGGTCGACGACGGCAGGATGCGCGCCGAGGTGAAGAGCGAGGCCGAGGAGGAGGCGCGGGGCGCCATCCTGCTGCAGGCGATCGGCGAGCGCGAGGGGATCACCGCCGGCGACGCCGACGTCCAGAAGCGGATCGCCGAGCTGGCGGCCGCGCGCAACGAGAACCCGAAGCAGCTGCGCGCCGAGCTGGAGAAGGACCACCGCATCCACCAGATCGAGCAGCAGATCCGCGAACAGAAGACGCTTGATCTGCTGATCTCGCAGGCTAAGATCACCGACGGCGAGCCGGCGTCCTCTCTGATCGTGACGCCGGAGCAGGCCCGTCAGGAAGCCGCCGGCAAGGCGAAAGCGAAGAAGCCGTCCTCGAAATAGGCCCCAACGAAGGGAACCGACCCCATGAGCGCGCACGACCCGCTGCCCCCCGCCATCCGCAACTTCATCATCCCCACGGTCATCGAGCAGACCCACCGGGGCGAGCGGGGCTGGGACATCTTCTCGCGCCTGCTCAAGGACCGGATCATCTTCCTCGGCACCGCGGTCGACGATCAGGTGGCCAACATCATCATCGCCCAGCTGCTCTTCCTCGAGAGCGAGGACCCGGACAAGGACATCATGCTCTACATCAACTCGCCGGGCGGGATGGTGACGGCGGGGCTGGCGATCTACGACACCATGCAGTACGTGCGCCCCGACGTGGCCACCTACTGCATGGGGCAGGCGGCCTCGATGGGGTCGTTCCTGCTGGCCGCCGGGACCAAGGGGAAGCGCTTCTCGCTCCCGCACTCCAGCATCCTCATCCACCAGCCGCTGGGCGGGTTCTCGGGCCAGGCGACCGACATCGACATCCACGCCCGCGAGATCCTGAAGACGCGCGACAAGCTGA
>DASZVW010000837.1:0-2065 GCA_035546895.1 Polyangia bacterium | reverse complement strand
CGGGTACTTCGAATCGAGCTCGTCGCCGAACGCCTCCTTCATCCCGGTCATGTCGGTGTTCATGAGGCGCAGGTGCCCCTCGTTGACCTCGCCCATGTGCATCCACTCGGTGTAGAGCACGTGGCCGTCGGGGAGGATCTGCGGCGAGACGCGGTGGGAGACGTTGCGCGGGCCGAGCTGCAGATTGGTGCCGCTGGTGCTGATGGTGCCGGTCTGCGCGGTGACCGCCCGCTCGTACTCGTCCTTGAACTGCTGCGAGGTCGGGTCGCTGTCGGCCTCGACGTTGCGGTTGGTCATGAACAGGATCTGGTCGCCCGGCGCGTAGATCGGGTAGACGAAGTCGTTGCCGCCGCTGGTGAGCTGCTGCAGGTTCGTCCCGTCGAGGTTGATCGAGTAGAGCTGGTAGAAGTTGTCGCCCGGGAGCTGGGCCGACATGACCACCGACTTGCCGTCGAACGACAGGTCGTACGACTGCACGTCCGAGCCGGTCACGCAGTTGTCGACGTCGGCGGCGGCGGCGCCCGGCCCCAGGATCTGCGAGCAGGTCGCCTCGTTGGGGAAGATGACCGTCAGCTTGCCGTCGGCCGAAGGCGGGGAGAGCATCGAGAGGCGGCCGCCGGCCACGAAGTTGTTGTAGTCGAAGACGTTGCCGTCGTCGTTGCGGGGCGTCCGCTGCAGGAACGCGATCGCCTTGACGTCGGCGGGCAGCGCGCTGACGTTGCTGCTGCCGCCGCCCGTCGAGGTACACCCGGCGCCGACCGCGAGCGCCACGCCCAGCAGGCCGGCTCCCAGCAACCAGAGGGTCTTGACCGTGAGCTTGTCTCCCATGACGCTCTCCTTGGTTCGCCACATTACGCAATAAGGGGGCCAATGGGCGGCGAGCCCAACCGTGCGGATCCGCGGGCTCGCGGCCGGCGCCCGGCGCCGCTGTTGCGCAACCGAGAAACCCCGCCAATTGTGCGGGTTCTCGGCCGCCAGGACGCGATCGAGCTGAAATTACTTCGAAATTCCCAGGCGTCGCGGCGTTGCGCAACAGCGGTCGCGCGCGGCCCCGCCGGACAGCCCGCGACCGCCGGCCTGGCCCGCGGGGCGTTCTGATATCCTGGCGGGGGATGCCTCCTGCGGTCGACCCGCTCCCCGGCCACGGTCGCCCGATCGGCCGGTACGAGCCGATCCGCCGCCTGGCGGTCGGCGGGATGGCCGAGATCTACCTGGCGCGCCTCCCCGGGGTGGGAATCGAGGGGTTCGAGAAGCTGGTGGTGCTCAAGCGGATCCTGCCGCAGCACGCGCTCGATCCGGAGCTCCTGCGCATGTTCCTCGACGAGGCGCGGCTGTCGGCGACGCTCACCCACCCGCACGTCACCGAGGTCTACGACGTGGGCGCCGACGGCGACGCGCCGTTCTTCGCCATGGAGTACGTCCACGGCGCCAACCTGCGCGAGCTGATGCGCGCGCACGCCCGCGCCGCCGGCGATCCGGCCGCGCCGCTCGAGCTGCCGCACGCGATCGGCGTGGTGGCCGCCGCCGCCGCCGGGCTGCACTACGCGCACGAGCGGCTCGGACCGGGCGGCGAGCCGCTGGGGATCGTCCACCGCGACGTCTCCCCCTCGAACGTGCTCGTCTCCTACGACGGCGCGGTGAAGGTGTCGGACTTCGGCATCGCCAAGTGGGCCTTCCAGCGGACGCGCACGCAGGAGGGGACGCTCAAGGGGAAGTTCGCCTACATGTCGCCCGAGCAGTGCCGCGGCCGGGCCGTCGATCGGCGCAGCGACGTCTTCGCGCTGGGGACCATCCTCTACGAGCTGACCACCGGCACGGCGCCGTTCTCCGGCGAGAGCGACCTGGCGATCCTGAACCAGATCGCCACCGGCGAGGCGGCGCCGCCGGCCTGGCCCGCGGCGCGGGGGGGCTACCCGCCCGCGCTCGCCGAGATCGTCATGCGCGCGCGGGCGCCCGATCCCGACCGGCGCTTCCCGACGATGCAGGCGCTGCAGGTGGCGCTGGAGTCGTTCGCGCGCGCGGCGAGCCTCCCGGTCTCGACGGTGGCGCTGGGCGAGCTGATGCA
>DASZVW010000836.1:0-15452 GCA_035546895.1 Polyangia bacterium | reverse complement strand
GCTCTTCACGCCCGCGCCGCGCACGAGCCCGAGATCGCGCCGCCGCCGCCGCCGGGGCCCGAGGCGCCGTCGATCCGCGCGCCGGCGCCCGGTCTACCGGCGGCGCAGCCCGCGGCGCCGGTCTCGAGCGCCAGGACGCTGCGGCCCCACCGATCGATCACGCCCCAGGAGTCGTACGCCGCGGAGCTCGAGCTGCTCCAGCGCGCGCAGTCCGAGTACGCCAGCCGGGACTTCGCCGACGCGCTCGTGCTGGTGGCGGAGCACGGGCGCCGGTTCCCGAACGGGCGCCTGGCCGAGGAGCGCGAGGCGCTGCGCGTTCGCTCGCTCGCCCGCGCCGGCCGCGGCGACGAGGCGCGGCGCGCGCTGGCCGCCTTCGCCCGGCGCTTCCCACGCAGTGTGCTGCTCTCTCGGCTGCAAGAAGCCGCCCGCGCCGCGGAGGACTGAGCTCCCGTCGATTTCGGGCCACTTACTGGGCGATACAGTCCGCTTGCATGACGCCCCAAATCGCGTTGGCGATGACCTTTGCCCCGTCCGCGGTCGGCACAGGTGGGCTCGTGCTGGTGTTGTAGTCCGCCGGGTCGGTCCAGAGCTGCTGGAGATCGATGAAGTGGCAGGGCACCGCGCTGGCGGTGCAGTCCTGGTCGAGGAGCGGACGTAACTCGGTGACGCCCGGGATGATGTTCGGCATCAGGAAATAGATGATGTCCGTGACGGTCCCGTCCCTGGCGACCGTGGACAGAAGGTCGCGGAAGCTTTGGTCGACGCCGCTGATGGTGGTGGAGCTGTCGTCAATGAAGGTGTCCCACGTTCCACCGTCGATGATCAGGACTCTGACCTTCGTTGCCGTCGCCTCCTGAGCGGTGTACTGAGTTGGGACGGGAGCAGGACCACCGTTCGTCGTCGGCGGGATCATCGGCGCGGCGGGGACGGCGGCGATTGTGTAGCTGTCGGAGGGGCCGATCGCCCCCGCGGCCCTGGCCAGGTTCAGCACGTCCGTGTGCGCCTCGGAGCCAGCGGGAACGAGCTGCCAGGAGTCGCCGATCCAGAGGACCTGGGCGGCGGAGACCTGGCCGTGAAGACACGCGCCGCCGCCGAGACGAATCACTTTGCCGTCGCAGCCGGTGAAAGCGACGACGGCCGCAAGGACGCCGGCGACACAGGCGACGCGCGCCGCCCGAGCCATGAGGCAAATGCTACCATCGGCGCGATGACACCGGGCGCCGCCCTGCTGGTCGCGCTCCTCGTCCAGACTCGGGCCCCGGACGAGACCCCATCGACAAAGGTTCGCCTCGAGCTGCGCACGCCCCGCGATTGCACCTCCCGAGCCGACCTGGCCGCGCGCATCGCCGCCCGCTCCTCGCACATCGAGGTCGTTGGGGACGCCGCGATCTCGGCACAGGTCGACATCGGGTCCCCGCGTTCTGGGAACGTCGTGGCAGACCTGGTGCTGACGAGCCCAGGCATCGAGCAGTCGTCGCGTCGGGTCGTCGCACGATCGTGTGCCGAAGCAGCGGACGGGGTGGCCCTGATAATCGCGGTCACTCTCGACCCGAACCTCGGAGCGAAACCGGCTCCGAGGACGTCGGAGCAACCAAGAGCTGCCAGCCCAGGCGCGCATGGATCTCCGTCCACCGCCGCGCCCTCCCTGAAGGCCCCGGGCGACGAACATCCGGTACCGCCGGCCGCGAAGCCGACGGAGTCGCCACGCGCCTCCGCGCCGGCGCTTCCACCGGCTGCGCCGCCCGCTGAGATGAAGGCAGAGGCAACGCCTGGACTTGCACCACACCGCGCCCGGCGGCGCGAGCTCGGCGCTTCCGCCGCCGGGCAGGCTGTCTTCGGTCCCGCGCCGGGCGTCATGCCCGGAATCGCGCTCTATCTGCTGGCGGGCCTCGATCGTAAGGGTCCCTGGTCGCCCGCGCTCGTCGTCGGCGCGATGCACGTCTGGCGATCTGATCTCGCCGAGACCGGAGGGTCCGCCTCGTTCACGCTCGATGCCGCCAGCCTGGACGCCTGTCCGGTGCGCCTCCGGTGGTGGCGTCTCACGGCGCGCCCGTGCGCGTCGGGCTTGCTCGGACGCCTGGCAACCCAGGGGTCGAACACCCTGCAACGGGCCAGCGCGGCTCGCCCGTTCGGCGTCGCCGGCGCGGTCCTCTCGGCCGGCATCGGATCGCCGATCGAAGTGACGGCCCGGCTCGGAATCGGCGTGACGCTGCTCCGCGACTCGTACGAGTTCGCCACGAACGTCTTCTATCGCGCCGAGGCCATCACGATCTCGACGAGCATCGGCGTCGGTGTTCATTGGCCCTGAGCCCATCGGCGGGCGCTCAGGGACCAACCGCCGAATCCGTGAATCCGACCAGCTCGGCGACACGCCTGGCGAGCAGCGTGCCCCGTTGTTCGGCGACGAACCTCGCCGCCAGCGCGCGCGCCTCATTTTGCCGGCCGAGCTTCACCAGCGCCTCGACCTTGATGGCGGTCGCCTCCGGCCGGAAGCTACCGGACGCATATTTGGCGTCGTACCTCCGCAAGATCTCCAGCGCCCGAGCCGCGTCGCCGCCCGAGATAGCCGACCGCGCAGCGTCGACGACCGCGATCTCATCCCGCAGGTCGGTGCCGCTCGCCGCCGGTCGGCTCCGTCGAACTGGCCTGGTCGGAACGGGCACCGGAGCCGAACCGCCGGCGGCCGGCTGAGCCGGGGGGCCAAGCGGTGGCTCGGATATGGCTGACGCACCCAGCGCCGGAGGATCCGGGGCGAGCGCCGAAGCGGGCGCGTGCCGGGCACGCACCCCGGCCACGGTGCCAGCGACGACCAGCCCGAGCACCCCCACCGAGACCCAGGACCAGCTCGTACCTGCGGCCCCCACTGCAGCCGCCTTGGAGACAGATTGGCCGGCCAGCGCCTTCGCGGCCGCCGCCGTTCCCACCGTCGTCACCGTTACGCCCAGCGCTTTGGCCATCCGCGCGGACGCCGCGGCCGACGGCCTCTTTTCGAGCGCGGAGTCGAGGACCTGTCGCTCGAAGTCGCTCGCCTCTCCGACCAGCAGCCGATCCGGCGAGTCCTTGGAGAGGCGGCTCATGATTCCCCTTCCTGCTGGAGGCTTCTTTGAACCCGTTCCGCGGCCACGCGGAACTGTTCGCGCGCGCGACGCAGGCGTGAGGCCACGCTTCCGAGCGGGATGGCGAGAAGCTCAGCGATCTCGGGCGACGTCAGGCCTTCGATCTCGTAGAGCACGAACACCTCGACAAGATCCGGGTCGACCTTGGACAGCACCAGATCGCAGAGCTGAGCGTCGGCGCGCGATTCGCTGGCGTCGCGAACTCCAGAAAAGTGTTGATCCATGTCCTCGTCCAGCTCCCAGCGCACCGTCTTGCGTCCCAGCGTGTGCGCCACCCGTAGCGCCGTTCCGATCAGAAACGCTCGTTCACTCTCCGGCTGGATCTCGTGCAGCCGTTCCGCGGCGAGCAAGAACGTCTCTTGCGTGGCGTCCTCGGCCGCCTCGGCCTTCAGTCCTCGACGCTTGAGCGCGCGCCAGACCGTCGCATGGTGCGCGTTGAAGATCTGCTCCAGCCGAACGCGGTCCGCCTCCGGAGGGACTACTCGCTTGGCGGAAGCAGCCATCGCAGGACCTTACATATGTAAATGCAGGCTGCTCGAAAATTCGATCACCAAAATCACGATTGTGTGATCGAAAGGCCTCCTTTCCCGCATAAGTAGGGTACGGGGCTCTGTCCGCACGCTTCCCGGTGACACCGTCGGCGCAGAGCGTTTGCGCGGGGTCTTCGCGCGAGCCGGCCTGGGTCCGGCGCGCCAGGAGGGTCCTCTACGTCTACGGTCAACGCCTGCGCTCGAGCTGGGAGGCCCGCGGCTTCGCTTTGTTTTGGTGCGTAGGCCATCGCGATCTTCTTCCACTGCATCGACTTCCGAAACCAGAGGTGATTCATGACTTCGCCCCGCAAGCCCCATTCCCTCGCCGTTCGATGGTTGGCCACCGCATCGATGATCGCCTGGCTGGCATCCTGCGGCAGCTCTGGTGGCGGCAGCAGCGGATCGGGCGGTGACAACGGGAGCGGCGCCGGCGGTTCGAATGGCAGCGGTGGTTCCCCAGCCACGGGTGGCAGCACCGGCGCTGGTGGCACGAGCAGCTCGGGCGGCACCACCGGGACCGGCGGCCATCCAGCAACGGGCGGGACGACAGGTACGGGTGGCGCGGTGAGCACCGGCGGTTCGACCGGCGGCGGCGGCAACCAGGCGACGGGCGGGACGACGGGCTCCGGAGGGAAAGCCACGGGGACCGGCGGAGTCACGGCTTCCGGTGGCACCACGGGTACGGGTGGCGGGGCGGCGGGCGCTGGCGGGAAGGGCGGTACGACCGGGACGGGCACGGGCGGTTCGACCAGCTCGGGTGGGTCGACCGGCGCCGGCGGCTCCGGCAACGTGGCGTGTCCAGCGACCACCACTTTGAAGGCGGGTGACAACAACGAGACGATCACGTCGAGCGGGGACTCGCGCACGTTCATCGTCCACGTGCCCGCGAGCTATACCGGGAGCTCGCCCGTCCCGGTCATTCTCGACTTTCATCCGCTCGGCGGCTCGGGCAGCCAGCAAGAGGGTTCGTCGGGCTGGAAGGGGCAGTGCGACAGCGTCGGGTGCATCGCTGTCTTCCCCGACTCGTCGAAAGCAAAGGCCAGCGACAACTCCTGGAACGCCGGCTACTGCTGCGACAACGCCGAGAAGAACCAGGTCGACGACGTCCAGTTCGCACGCGACATGATCACGTGGCTCGCGACCAACGCCTGCGTGGATCCCAAGCGCATCTACGCGAGTGGGGGCTCGAACGGGGGCGGCATGACGTACCGCCTCGCTTGCCAGGCGGCCGACGTGATCGCCGCCGTCGCGCCCGTCGACTTTCGCTGCGTCACGGGCAAGGATCCCCTCGCGAGCGCGGGGTCCGTCACGGCCGCGGACAACACCGCCTGCGTCTGCACGCTGCCGCGACCGATCACGGTGGTCGCGTACGACGAGGGGCAGGACAACTCGATCGTCCCCTACAACGGCGCGCAGACACCGAGCTTGGCGACGGACTGCCCCCCGAACGGGAGCTGCGTCGGAATCGGCTTCCCGAGCGCCGTCGTCAACCGCGACACGTGGGCGAAGTTCGACGGGTGCAGCGGCTCGGCGATGACTTACTCGGGCAATTCGATCTGTCAGCAGTATTCGACGTGCATGGACAGCACGACCGTCATGCTCTGCACCAACAACTCGTCGCAGCACCTGGCGGCCTACTCCAGCTCGACGGCGAAGGTCGCCGCCACGGCCTGGGGCGTATTCAAGAACCAGACGCTTCCGTAGCTGCCGTCGACGCCTACCGGCTTCTTGGCCTCCGCTTCCGGCGCCTGGAAGTCCAAGTCGACGCGAGCAGCAGCGCCAGGACTCCCGTGATTCCTTCGCTCCGGCGGTCGGCCACTTCGCAGCTACAGCCGCTGCCCGCCCCTCCGTTCCCATCGACGGCGCCACCCGTACCGCCCCCATTGCCGGAGACGCCCGAGCCAGCGCCGCCCGTCACCCCGCCCGTGGCGACCGCACCGCCGCTTCCCTTTGCGCCCCCACTGGCGGTTACGCCACCGGTCCCTGTACCTCCCCCGGCCCCGATGGCTCCGCCGCTCCCCGCGCTCCCGCCACCGGCGCCGGTGGATCCGCCGGCGCCGCCGATCATCGTGCCGCCGGTCCCTCCCGTTCCGGCGTGACCACCCCCGCCGGCGCCGCCCGTCGCGGACATTCCGCCGCCGCCTGCGGCGCCACCCGTCGCGCCGGTGCCACCCGAGCCCGTCGCGCCGCCCGCGCCCGTGGTTCCCCCCGTCCCCGCTCCGCCGGCGCCGCCGTCGGTCGAGGTGGCGCCCGGGCCGTCGAACCGCCACCAGTTGAAGTTGAAGAGGTTGCCGCTGCCGGAGCCCGTGAACTTCAGGAACAGATCGTGGACGCCCGTGGTGCTGGTGACTGAGCACGACTTCGTGGTCCAGGTCTGCGCGCCGCCCGTCCCCGAGATCGCGCAGGTCCCGATCTGCGTGCCGCTGACGCTGTCGAGGTGCAGCTCGATGTTCCCGCCGCTGGTGTTCGAAGCGACCCGCGCGTCGAAGGAGGTCGCCCCGGCCCCGAAGTCGACGCTCCGGACCTTGATGTAGTCCCCGTTGTTGATCGCGGTGACGTCCATCCCGCCCCCCGTGTCGCTGGTCGCCTCCGTCTGCACGCCGGACTCCCAGGCGATGGTCTCCGCTTCGGTCTGCACGAACGGGTTCAGGTTGGCGATGGCCTGGGGGCCGGTGCTCGTCGGCGGGATCGTCGGGAAGGACCCGTCGGCGTTGTACTTGAACTCCTCGAGGCAGACCGAGCGGTGATAGCCGTCGCCGTTCGAGGGGACCGAGCCGCCCTTTTGCAAGGCGCCGTCGTGATAGAAAAAATACGAGTGCCCGTTGAAGTCGATGATGCCGGTGTGATTCGTGAAGCTCGCGCCCATCGCCTTCATGATGGTCCCGCCGTAAGTGAAGGGCCCCGTGGGTGACGTAGCTCTCGAATAGGAGATGTCCTCCGGAATGCCGTTGGCCGCGTAGGCGAGGTAGTAGGTCGTGCCGTGCTTCATGATCCACGGCCCCTCCTCGTACTGCGAGGGGAAGCCACCCGCGGACGGAGCGGGCCCGAAGCTCTGCGTGTTGACCGTGGGGCACTGGACGCCCCCCGCATACGAGATCATGTCCGCGTTCAGCTTCACGTAGCCGGGGACGCTCCTTCCAAAGTAGAGATACGCTTGCCCGTCGTCGTCGATGAAGACGGTCGGATCGATGTCCCCGGTCCCGCCCGAGCAGCCGGCGGTGACGAGCGGCTTGCCGATGGCGTCCATGTACGGGCCGGTCGGGCTGCTGGAGACGCCGACGCCGATCTCGGTCGCGCCGGAGGAGTTGTTCACCGGAACGTAGAGGTAGAACTTGCCGTTGCGGGGGATGGCCTGGGGCGCCCACGCCGCGGTGGCCGCCCAGCTGAACGACATCCAGGTCGCCACGGTGCCGCGGTCGGTCCAGTTCACCATGTCCGCGGACGAGTAGGCGAACCACTTGCAGAGGGTGTAGCCGGCCACCGTGCTGCACGGCTGCCCCGCCGTGTTCTCGTCGTGGGTGGTGATGAGGTAGACCACCCCGTTCGAGACGAAGGGCGCGGGATCGGACGTGTAGTTGGTCTGCACGATGGGGTTGTCGGCGCGCGACACCGCGGGCGGCAGGATCACCGCGCCGAGCGCGACCGCCGCGGCGACGAGCCGCCTCGACGACAGGCGCCGCGCGCCGGGCTCAGAAGCTGGGGACTGGGATCGTGGTGGTCTTGATGTCTGCATAAGATGCCTCTATTCCGGCCATCGAGGTGACGGACGACGCGTTGCTCGCGGGGTTGTCGGTGATGGTGTTCGTGCCCGTGTCGTTCTGCGCCACGTTGGTCGGGGCGTTGACCATGGCGTTGTGCGCGACCGTGTAGCCGCTGGTCTGCTCGTCGAGGTAGATGCCCTGGTCGCCGTAGTCGGCCCACGGGCTCGTCGAGTAGTCGTGCAGGTAGTTGTATTCCAGCTGCGACGTGGGCTGCTGGTTCGACAGCGTGTAGATCGACGCGCCGTCGGCCAGGATCTGGGTGACGTGGTGGACGTTGTTGTAGTTGATGATGTTGTTGCTCATCGCGTTCACGCTGCTCGTCCACCCATACCCCACGGAGATGCCGGTGTAGTTCGTGTACGCGACCTCGTTGTGCTCGATGTCGACCTGTCGGGGATAGCCGGCCGCGATGCCGGTGCCGCCCTGGAACTCGGTCGTCACGTTGTGGATGTAGTTGTCCTTGATGGTGTCGCTGGTGCAGATCTCGTTCTTGTCGGTCGGGTTGTAGGGGACGTGGTACTCGGTCGTGTCGCTGGCGGTGAACTTCCCGATCGAGATCCCGTTGCCGGCGATGTCGGTGACCACGTTGCCGATGATGGTGTCGTTGTTGGTCCCGGAGACGAAGTCCAGGCCGGTGGCGCCCATCTGCGTGAAGACGTTCCGCTCGAAGTGGACGTGATTGGCGTTCATCACGCTGACGCCGGCCGGCGGGCGCCCGACCGTCTGCTTGTTGTCGCTGGTGGCCGTCAGGTTGTACTGGCCCGCCTGCGCGTCGAGGAAGCCGGACTGGCTGGGGCGCATGTACGTCGAGTGGGCGAACGTGATCCCCTGGAACCAGAGATAGCCGGCCTGGCTGGTGGTGCTCGCGCCCGCGATGCTCACGATGGTCTCGACCATCGGCGCCACCACCACCGCCTTGCTCATGTCCTCGCCCGAGCGCGGCTTGTAGGAGAGGACGCCCTTGCCCTCGTCGAGGTACCACTCGCCCGGCTGGTCGAGGAACTCGAGCGCGTTCTCGAAGTAGTAGCAGTGCTTGGTGAACCCGCCGAACTGCCCGCCCAGGTGCGGGAACGGCCGCACGAACACCACGGTGCTCTCGGGGCTCTGGACCTTGAGGTAGGCGGTGCTGCCCGTCGTCGTGTACGAGGCGAGGCGCAGGGTGCTGTCGCCCCAGCCGATCATGACGTGCATCTCCACCTTGGTGAAGTTGTTCCAGCTCGCGACCTCGGAGCTCGCGACCTGGATGTTCTGGTTGGTGTCGTCGGCGCCGGTCAGCCGGTTGAAGGCGAGGGCGCCGTTGGAGCCGAGGTTGGGCGTGCGCGCGCGGACGGCCTTCACGCCGTCGACGTAGAGCTGCCGGAAGGGCGTGGTGATCCCGCCGGCCATGTAGACGCCGTTGCCCCCGCTGGAAGCGGTCCAGCCGGTGATCGGTTGTCCGCCGGTGATGAGCGGCTGCTCGCCCGGGTAAGCGAGGTACTTGACGTAGTGACCGTTCTGCCCCGAGTCGGCGTTGGAGAAGACCAGCGTGCTCGTCACCGGGTAGGTGCCGCCGCGCAAATAGACGGTGATGTCCGACTGCATGGCGCCGTTCATCGTCCGCACCAGGCTCTGCGCCTTGGTCAGCGTGTGGATCGGCAGCGCGAGCGTTCCCGGGTTCGTGTCGCTGCCGCTTGGCGAGACGTAGATCGCCGCGCTCCCTGCCCCACCCGCGCCCGCGCCGCCGCCCGTTCCGGACGTCCCTCCGCTGCCGACCGCGCCGCCCGTCGCCGTCGAGCCGCCGGTGCCCGGCCCGCCGCCGACGCCCCCGGTGCCCCCATGACCGGCCGCGCCGGCGAAGCCGCCCGAACCGCCGGTGGCCGAACCGCCGGTGGCCGAACCGCCGGCGCCCGGCACGCCGCCCGAGCCGGAACCGCCCTCTCCTGACGCACCGCCCGCGCCCGCCCCGCCGCTGTTCCCGCTCGCGCCTCCGACGGACGTGTTCCCCGCCGAGCCCGTCGTCCCGCCCGTACCGGCGCCGCCGGCCCCCGAACAGGAGGCGAGCAGGAGCCCCGCGGCACCGACGCCGGCTCGGATGGCGAGCGCCCTGAACGCGCGCACCGACGTCGCAGGACGGCGCGATACACCGGAGACCAGCTCGCGTGGTGGTGCCATGCCAGGAACCTGTTCCTGGGCCGTCTCTTGTTGACGGAAAACGGTCGAGCGTCTCGGCAGGCCCCCTGCGCCCGGCGCGTTGTCGGCCGACGTCACTTCTTGTTACACAATCCTTCTCCTGCGCGCAGAAGTGAGGGGGTGGTGTGGACGGCGCTGCGAAACCGACCAAGGGCGAAAGGCGGCGGCGCTTGGCCGTATAATGGAAGGACCGAGCCGCAGGCGATGAGCTTCGAAGCGAACACCCTCCGAACACTCGCCTTCGCCTTCGTCGTCGCCGGTTGCACGCAGACCCTGGACGCCGGCTACGACAGCCCGGACGGGCTGCTCCCGGTCGACCAGCGCAACCCGCTCATCCTCTTGAACGACGGCGCCTACGACAACTGGTCGGGGGAGTACGCGGTCATGCTGGCGAACGGCGGGGGCTCGCCGCTGGCGGGGATTATCGTGAACGCGACCCCCGACTGGCCGGACATCGACACGAACGTGGGCGGGTACCGGGATCTGGTCGCCGCCGCCCGCTCGAGCGGGCTCACCAACCTGCCGGATCCGCTCGCCAGCACCGGCGCGCCGCTGGTCAAGCCCGCGAGCGGCAACATCGACGACACGCAGCCGAACCGCTCGGAGGGCGCGCTGTTCATCGTCGACACCTCCAAGAGCCTGAGCCTGCCTTACCGCCCGCTGGTCATCGCGACGGGCGGCGCGCTCACCGACGTCGCCGACGCCTACCTCGTCGATCCGACGGTCACCGCGCGGGTGGTGATCGTCTCCTCGCTCGGGAGCACCAGCAGAACGGGCGGCGGGATGGGGAGCCCCAACGGACAGGGCGATCCCTGGGCCGACGTCATCGTGACCTCCAAGTTTCGCTACGTGCAGGTCAGCGCCTGGTACGACCAGCTCACGGACGTCCCGTCCGCGAACCTGTCCAAGCTCCCGAACAACGCCCTCGGCGCCTGGATCGCCTCCAAGCAGCCCAACCTCTGGCAGTGGTCGCCCGCCTCGGATCAGGTCTCCGTCCTGGCGGTCGGCCTTTCGGCCTTCGCGACCGCCATCGAACGTGTCTCTCCGACGGCGCCCGTCGATGCCGGCCAGACCGGAGACGGCGGGACCGCGGCGGGACCCGACCTGGCGACCAACCAGGGCGGCCCCGACTGGCTGGTCACGGCGTGCGACGGCGCCGCCGCGACCAGCCTGTTCTGGAAGGTCCTCATGACGACGCACTGACCTCGGCCGGCGGCCGAGCTCAGAACTGAGTTCTGAAGCTCCAGAGGAGTGAACGGAAACTGCCCGAGCTCCATCGCCCAGCAGATCCGGGTCTGGTTGCCCACCCAGCCGATCGTGATCGGCGAATGGGGATCCATGGGGCGCAGGCCACCACGAACAGGGCGGCCCACGCGCTGGCCCACGCGCAGGACGTGACCACGGCCGGGATGGTCCCGGTCTGGTGGGACAACGGCGGCAGCGGCAGCGGCTCGTCAGCGCGCTCATGACCGGGGTCAAGAACGGCCAGGCCGCGCCCGACACCTGGGCGACCCTGGCGAACCCCTGACGGTCGGGCGCCCGAAAAATTTCGTTCAACGTTTCTCCCGCTCGGGACAGTGAGCGGTATGTCTCTTACCCGACGACTTCCGCTACCAGGTTGGGCCGCCGCCGCGGCGGCCCTCGTCTCCACCCTCGCGCCGGCCTCTGCCTTCGCCGTACAGAGCGCGGAGCTCTACCGCACCGACGCCTACTTCTATGGGCGCTTCGAAGCCCGCGTCCAGTTCGCGCCGGGTGAAGGCGTGGTGAGCTCCTTCTTCCTCTGGAAGAACGGCTCGTCCTCCACCACCTCCTGGAACGAGCTGGACTACGAGAAAATAAACGCCGCCTGCCAGCTCCAGACCAACATCTGGTCGGGGACGGGGACCCAGAGCGCGCAGCTCACCTCGCCCACCGCCGATCTCTGCGGCGGGTACCACACCTACTCTTTCGAGTGGACGCCCGACTACATCGCCTGGTTCGTCGACGGGACGCAGCTCCGGCGGGAGACCGGGTCCGTGGTGGCCGAATACACCCAGAACGCGTCGCAGGGCATGACCATCCATTTCAACACCTGGGTCGGCAACGCCTCGTTCGGCGGGGTCCTCGACCCCTCCATCCTGCCCGTGAACGAGTACATCGACTGGGTCCAGTACTCCTCGTACGCGAACGGCGCCTTCCAGCAGCAGTGGCGGGAGGACTTCGACGGCACGGGTATCCCCGACGGGTGGGCGGTCGGGAACTGGCAATCGCCGTACGGTCTCTCGACGCACAACCCCGCCAACGTCAACTTCGTCAACGGCGTGGCGGTGCTGTCGCTGACCGCCGACGGCGCGACCGGCTACACGGGTACGCCGCCCACCGATCTCCAGACGGACGGCGGCGCCGTCGCGCCGTCGCCGGACGGAGGCGCCGCGCCCGCGTCCGGCTCCGGGGGCGGCTGCGGGTGCGACACGGTGAACGCCGGTCGATTCGGACTGCCGGAGCTCGCCGCGCTCATCCTGGGAATCGCGGGCGCGCGGGTTCGGCGACGGTCCTCGAGCCGGTCACGGGCCAGGTCGCGGGCAGCTCAATTCGCCGGCTGATAAACGCGGACCCAGTCGACCTTCATCGTCTGCGGGAAGGTGGTGGTCGAGTCGGGCGATCCCGGCCAGGTGCCGCCGACGGCGACGTTCAAGAGGATGAAGAACGGATGGTCGAACTCCCAGGTGCGACCGGTCGCCGCCTGCTTCGTCTGCGTCTCGTACAGCATGTCGTCGACGTAGAAGGCGACCTGGCTGGACGACCACTCGACGGCGTAGGTGTGGAAGGCGTCGCCCAGCTTGGCCCCGCCCGACAGCGTGTACATCCCCGTCAGCTGATCGTCGGTCGTCGTGCCGCTCGCCGGCATGTGCATGCTGCCGTGGTTGATTGACGGCTCCTTCCCGATGTTCTCCATGACGTCGATCTCGCCGCACGACGGCCAGCTCACCGTGTTGATGTTGTCACCCATCATCCAGAACGCCGGCCAGAGCCCCTGCCCCTCCGGCATCTGGATCCGCGCCTCGAAGCGGCCGTACTGCTGGCTGAATTTCCCCAGCGTCTTGAGGCGCGCGCTCGTGTAGTGACAGGGTCCGTTCGACGGGTAGGAGCAGGTGTAGTTGGACGCGTTCGCGGTGGTCGCCGTGATCACCAGGTTCCCACCTTGAACGACGGCGTTGGCCGTCCCGCTCGTGTAGTACTCGAGCTCGTTGTTCCCCCAGCCGCTGCCGCCGGTGTCGTAGACCCACTTGGTCGAGTCGGCGGCCGAGCCGTCCGGGCCGTTGAACTCGTCGGACCAGGTGAGCGTCCAGCCGGCCAGGCCGCCGTCGGGTGTCCCGGTCGAGCCCGCGGCGCCCCCCGAGCCCGTCGCGCCGCCTGCGCCCGCCGCGCTCCCGCCATGGCCGCCGCCGGCGACGCCGCCATTGCCGCCGGAGCCCGCGCCGCCGGCGCCCCCGGTCCCGGTCACGCCGCTGCCGCCTTTTCCGCCGGTGCCGGAGGACCCGCCGCTCGCGCTGGACCCACCGGTCCCCGTCGACCCGCCGGTCGCGGTCGCGCCACCCGTGCCCGTCGAGCCACCCGTTGCGCTCGTCCCTCCACTTCCGTTCGCCCCACCGCTCTGGGCTGCTCCGCCGGTCCCCTTCGAGCCGCCGGTCGCGCTCGCGCCCCCCGCCCCCGTCGAGCCACCCGTCGCCTGAGATCCGCCGCTGCCGCCCGATCCGGACCCGTTGCTCGAACAACCGACCGCGAACGACAGCACGAGAACGACGATCCCTCTTCTAAGCATGGCGACCTCCATCATGAAATCTTCGCCGGGAAATATCGACTGATTGTACGTCGGCGGCGGCTCAGGACCATCGCCGCGAATCCCATCAGCAGGAACAGCGAAGCGCCATCACCCGAGCGGCCGCCCCCGTACGTGCACGAACAGCCAGAGGAGCCGCCGCCGGTCTCGCCCGTGGCGTTCCCTTCACCGCCGGCGCCGGACGAACCCGCCTGTCCCGTACCACCGGAGCCACCGCCGCCGGTTCCCGTGGTGCCGCCGGTCGCGGGAGAGCCCCCGAATCCCCCGGATGCTCCGCCCGTTCCCTTCGAACCGCCGCCGCCCGATCCCCCCGGCCCGCCCCCGGCGCCTCCGGTCGGCGAAGAGCCCGCCCCACCGGCGCCGCCCGTCGCGTGTCCGCCGGCTCCCCCCGCGCCACCGGTGGCCGTGGCGCCGCCGGCACCCCCGCCGCCCGTCCCGGCCGCGCCGGCCGCCCCCCCCGTACCGTGGTTGCCGCCCGACCCCGAAGCGCCTCCGGCCCCGCCGCCTCCCGCCCCGGCGGCGCCGGTGACGCCGGTGTCCTTGTCGAAGGCCACGCCGTCGAACGGCACCACGATGACCTTGCTCCCGTGGTTCGTGCCGGCGGATATCTGGTTGTTCTTGTCCACGTCGCTCACGGCGAAGGTCACGTGGGTGATGAGCCCGTTCTCCACCACGACGTTCGGCCGCTCCATCTTGTACCAGTGGTCGACCGTTCCGTCCGTGTAGCTGAAGATCTGCTGCGCGTAGCGCGGATCGTAGGCCAGCCCCCGGTCCGTCCAGCCATGGATGCCGTCGGACGACGTGAGGTGGTACCCGACGCGATCGTCCGGGTAGTCGTAGAGCACGTGATACTGCCCGTCGCTGAACCAGATCACCGGGTCCTCGGCCAGCGTGTAGGTGGACTCGACCGTCGACGGGCCCATCGGATCGCTGTGCTTCTGCCTGTTGGGATAGATGCTGGCGCTGTACTGGGAGGGGATGGCCTCGTTCGACGGATAGGTGTTCGTCGGCTGCTGCGCCTTGTACGGGCCACAGATCCCGCTGGTGCTGAGCGCGATCAGCCCGTGGCGCTGGGTGATCTCGAAGTTCCCGTCCGGACGGACCACCAGGCTGACGTTGGACGCGTAGTTGGTGTTCCCGCCGAACCCTGAAGGGACGCTCAGGCCCGATCCGGGGGACCCGGAGCACGGCGTCCAGGGTCCGTCCAGCGAGCTCGCGGTGAAGATCGTGAACGGCACGACCTCGCTGACGATCAGGGCATAGGTGCCGTTCAACAGCGTGACCACCTCGCTGTTGTGCCCGTGGTGCGGGTCGCTGCCGAAGCTCCCGTCGCTGTAGGCGTACCCTTTATCGGTGTAAGGGCCGAGCGCGCTCTTGCCGCCCACGGCGTGGATGGGATCGGACCCCTCCCACCCCGGGTTGAACCCCTGCGAGCCGGCCCAGCGGTCGGCGAACAGGTGATAGGTCCCGTCGGGCGCGAGGATGACGGTGCCGTCCCAGTAGTAATACCCGGGCGGGTTCGTCGGGCTCTCGATCCCGTTGCAGGTGTCCCGCGGGACGACGCCCTGGCCGGAGACGCAGTTGGGGGGCGTTGAGCCCGTCGCCGTACACCCCCACGCGCTGGTGGTGAGGGGACAGGTGATGGGCGCCGGTTGGAAGTAGTCGATGAACGTCTTGGTGGTCGTCTGCGCGCGAGCGACGCCGCCCCACACGAAGACCGAGGCCGACGCGATCCCGAGGCAGGCACGCGCCGCGGCGGACCGAGACCTCGCGGGGCGGTCCGTCCTTCTCCCGCCGGGGCGCGTAGATCCGAGGGTCGATGAACCGACAAACCTGGAGGACATACGTACACCTGTCGGAACCTCGACTCTTGTTGCCAACAATCGTACGGCGGGCCATGGGCCCGCCCCGCCGCGCTAGGAGACTGTCGGGGTAAGGCGGCCTGAGCACCAGCGGCCTGGCAGGAGAAGGATCGACAGCGGATCGGGGCTGTGATCTTCTTCGGACGTGAGCAAGACGTTCCGACCGTACTCGCCTGGCCAAGCCTTTCTTCTGC
>DASZVW010000835.1:0-1656 GCA_035546895.1 Polyangia bacterium | reverse complement strand
GGTCGCCGAGCTCGACCGCCGAGAGGAGATCGCTGGCCATCCCCGGCAGGAGCGCGCCGGTGCGGCGGGCCGCCGCCCGATCGTCGCGCAGCGCCCGGGCGGGGACCAGCACGCCGCGCGCCAGCACCGCCAGCGCCAGCGCCCCGGCGAACACCGCGGTCACCGTGGGCCAGAAGTCGGTCGGCCCCACCGCCGCCGCCGAGAGCCCGAGCGCGAGCAGCCCCACGCCCAGCGCCGCCGCGCCGTAGCCGGCCGCCTCCAGGCCGGCCCGCAGCAGCAGGCGCCGCCGCACGGCCCCGAGGAAGCTCTGGATCGAGTCCCGCTCGCCCATGACGTGCGCGAATCGTATCAACTTCGGGGCCCGGCGGCCCGCGCCCCGACGCTCGAGCTTCCGCAGCTTGCCCGCGCGCGGCGCCGGGGCCCTGGTAGTATTCGCGGACCTTGCTCCCGCCGCCCCTGCCGCCCGGTGCCGGCGGCGCCCCCCGCTTGCCGCCCCCCGGGCCGCTGGGGCGTGCGCGGGCCTTCGCGCGGGAGCACCGGCGGCTCAGCGTCGCGGGGGCGGTGGCGCTCGCGGTGCTGCTCGTCTATCCGCTGGCGGCCGGCGCGCTGGCGGCGCACCTCTGCGAGAGCAAGCTGTCGGCGAAGCTCGGTCGCCCGGTGACGGTGGGGCGCGGGCGGGGCGGCCTGGGGCGGATCGTCCTCGAGGACCTGACCGTCGCCGGCGCCCCGGGCGGCCCGCCGCTCGCCACCGTCGCGCGGGTCACCGTCCCCTTCGGCGCCGCGCTCGGCTTCCACAGCGCCATCGAGGTGGAGGGGCTGCGCGTCCACGCCGTGCGCGGCGGCGACCACGACAACCTCGAGTCGCTGCTGGCGACCCTGCGCGGCGGCAACCATCACGGGGGCGGCGCCGCCCAGCCCGAAGCGCCGAGCCCGGAGGCGGCCCAGCGACAGACCACGGGGACCGACGCGGCGAAGCCCGAGGCGACCAAGGCGGGCCTCCCCGACGTCGTCTTCAAGGACGCCGCGCTCGAGGTCCGCGACGAGGAGAAGCACCTCCAGGTCTCGATCGGCGGGCTCGACGGCGAGCTGCGGCCGGGGACGCGGCTGGCGCTCCGGATGCGCGCGGTGAAGGGGGGCCTGGTGCTCGGGGACGAGGGGCAGGGGCCGCACTTCGGCGCCGACGAGCTCGACGTGGAGACGCCGCTCGCCGGCCTGCGCCCGAGCGGGATCCCCTCGCTGCGGGTGGCGGGCGGCAGCGCCACGCCGCTGCCGCAGCTGGCGCTGACCGGCATCGCCGGCGTGATCGGCCCGCCGCCGGCCGGCGTGGCGGGCAAGCCGGGCGAGGGGATGGTGATCGACCTGCGCGGCAGCTACGGCGGCGCGCGCGAGGCGCTCTGGACCGCCAAGGGGCACGCCGATCCGGCGCACGGCAACGGGAAGCTGGCGCTGCGCGCCGAGCAGTTCTCGCTGGGGCGCATCGCCGACGTGCTGCCCCCCTCGGTGCTGCGCCCCGCCGACACCACGCTCGACGCGGCGCTGGACCTCGACTGGGTGGGCGACGCGGTCAGCTTCGGCGGCGAGCTGGCGATGGTCGGCCTCTCGCTGCAGAGCGACGCGCTGGCCGCCCTTCCGGTGGAGAACGTCTCGGTGGGGAGC
>DASZVW010000834.1:0-1566 GCA_035546895.1 Polyangia bacterium | reverse complement strand
GTCAGCGACGAGGGGCCCGTCGGCGTGCTGCCGCCGGTGCCGGTGGCGCCGCCGCTGCCGCCGCCGTCGATGCCCGGCGGCGTGCCGCCGGTGCCGGTGGTGGGGTGCACGTCGTTCGGCTTGAACCCGCAGCCGCCGAGGCCGATCAGCGTCAGCGCCGCCGCCACGAGCGGCGCCGCGCAAACTCTCCGAGTGTCCGTTCCCAAGCGGCTAGGCATCGGTGGGGGCCCCTTTCGCCGCCCATACTATTCCCGGAGGAGCGCCGGAAGATCAGTTTTGCTGCGGCGCCGCGCAGCTCGTAAACCGGCTCAATCAGGCCAAAAATGAGAGCCCGGCGCCAGCTTTGCAAAGACCTCCCCGGCGGGCACAATGCATGGTCACCGACCATGGAAATTCGCTTGGCTCGCGCCGGGAAGTCGTTCGCGCTCCTCACCCTCCTCGCCGCCGTCGGCTGCGGGAGCAGCTCGGGGACCGGCGCCACCGGCACCGGCGGGAGCGGCGGCGGGCCCGCCAACCCGGCGTCCGGCCTCCCGGAGCCGGCCCAGACCGGCGTCGCCAAGCCCGCGGGCGCGCCGGGCGGCCTGACGGTCCTCGACTGGGCCGGGTTCACCTCGGCGGTCTCCTGGACCTTCGACGACTCGCAGCCGTCGCAGATCGCCCACTACGCCGAGCTGGCGGCGGTCGGCATCCCGATGACCTTCTACATCAGCACCGGCAACAGCAGCGAGAGCGGCTACGACGCCACCTTCAGCCAGGCGGTCGCCGACGGCAGCGAGATCGGCAACCACACCGTCCACCACTGCATGTCGGACCTCACGGGCTGCAGCTTCGGCACCGCCGACGCCACGCTGGCGCAGGAGCTCGACGACTGCTCGGCGTACATCACCAGTCACTATCCCGCCCAGGGCGGCGCCTGGACGGCGGCCTCGCCGTTCGGCGACACCGGCTACGACAGCCTCGACATGACCCGCTTCCTGGTCAACCGCGGCGTCGGCGGCGGGACCATCGGCGCCGGCACCGGCGACAGCACCGATCCCTTCAACCTCCCCATCTACCTGGCGCAGCCGGCCGACACGGCGGCCATCTTCTCGAGCCAGATCGATTCGGCGCACGCGGCCGGGCGGTGGCTGATCCTGCTGGTCCACACCATCACGCCGACCGACCAGAACTGGTACAACCCGGTGGCGATCACCGACGTGACGGGCGGCATGAGCCACGGCAAGTCGCTGGCCGACGTCTGGAACGACTCGGTGGTCCACGTCGCCGCCTACTGGAGGGCGCAGAAGCTGTTCGCCGGGCTGACGCCGGCCACCTCGGGGGGGACCACCACCTGGACCTGGACGCTCCCCGCGAACTTCCCGCCCAAGCAGTACCTGCGGGTGACGGTCACCGGCGGGACGCTGGCGCAGGGGGCGACCAAGCTCGCCTGGGACGAGCACGGCTTCTATGAAGTGGCGCTCGACGCCGGCACGCTGACGCTGTCGCCGTAGGGCGCGGCGGCGATCGGCGGCGCGCCGATCTGGCAGCCGGCGCCGGGTGCCCGCGCCAGAGCGGCGCCGACCGGCC
>DASZVW010000833.1:0-6663 GCA_035546895.1 Polyangia bacterium | reverse complement strand
CGTCCTGGAGCTGGACGGTGGGACCGTTCGGCCCAGCCGGCCCCTGCACCACATGCGCCGAGCTGACGATCCGGCCGCTCGGCAACGCCACCAGGGCGATGAGATCGCACGACGGATAGGTGACCAGCACGTACCAGGACTTGGCGCCCGTCGAGGCCGGCCACCCGGCGGGATCGACCGCCGGCGTGTCGCCGCAGAGCGCGTTCTGCGAGGGGAGCAGCGGCAGCGAGGTGCTCGTCGGCGCGGTGAGCAGGCTGCTGGTGTCCTGCGGGAGGAACACCGCCTCGTACGGCGCGGCGATGAGGGCGGTCCCATCCCCCTTGATCGGGCGGAAGGTCTGGGCGTAGGTCCGCAAGGGACGGCTGGCGAGATCGACGCGTCCGCCGTTCTCGGCGTTCAGCATCGGCGCCACCAGGATCGAGGGGTCGACCAGCGTCAGATCGCAGGAGCCGCGGTTCGCGGAGATGATCCGGCAGCCGTCGTCGCTCACCGAGATCTGCTCGGGGTCTTGCCCCAGCGGGGCGGTCCCGTAGCCGCCGGTGTCGGGGTTGAGGTCGACCAGCTTCCAGTGGTCGGCGTCGACCGCCGACAGCGTCCCGGCGGCGCTGTTGGGCATGAAGGCGAACGTGCGGGTGGTGGTGGTGGCGCCCGGATCGTACTGGCCCGGCGGGTGGCAGGCGCGCATGGGGCGCCCGGTGACCTCCAGGGCCGACGCGGCGCCGGCGTCGGGCCCGCCGCCGTCGGCCCCCGCCGCCGGCTCGGGGAAGGCGCCGAAGCACATGAAGGCGACGTCCGTCGGCCGGTCCAGATCGTTGATCGGCAGCAGGTTGGGCGCCGGCCCGCAGGAGAGGCCGGCGGCCAGCACGGCGGCGGCGACCGGCAATCCGAGGCGCTGTCGCTGCCGTTTCATCGCGGCGTCACCGAGGGGAAACCGAGCCGCTGGACGACGTGGAACTGCGTCGGGCTCCCCGGCGCCAGGTCGACGACCGAGACGTCGCTCAGGGTGAAGTTGAGCACGTAGGCCACCGGACGGACCGGATCGAAGACCATCCCGCCCGGCCCGCGGCCGACCTGGAGCGTGGTGAGCAGCGTCGGACCGTTCGGATCGAAGACGTAGACCTCGCCGGTGTCGAAGCAGTTGACGAACAGCCGCCGCGGGTTGTCCGCGGTGACCTGGCCGTCGGGCGTCTCATAGAGGAAGGTGGGGCTGGAGCAGGTCTCGGTGACGTCGGTCGGCGTGGCGACGACGGCCCCCGATTCGTTCCGCGCGACGTCGAAGCCGACGAGCTCGGGCGGCACCCGCTCGAGGGCGTAGACGCGGTTCGCGAAGTCGAGGTCGGGATCGGCCGCCTCGGCCGCGGTCGGCTCGACGAACGACACGCCGCGCATCTCGGAGCCCAACGTGGACCCCGAGGAGAGCGAGTCGCCCGAGGGGATGACCACGTCGTCCTTGAGGTCGGTGTCCTGCCCGCAGAGCGGCGGCCCGAACGGCACCATGGAGGTCACCAGCGGGACGTAGCGCGAGCTGACGAAGAGCTCCGTGGGCGACCCCGGCGCCACGCCGAGCGGCTCGTGCAGGTGGAGGTTGGTGATCCCGAACTGCCCGGCGTTGTTGGGCGCGAACGGGCTGGGGAACGGGGCGATGAAGGCGGGGACGGGCGGGAAGCCCGTCGCGTAGAGCCCGGCGCCCGAGGCGTCGAACAGCGAGACGCCGCCCGTGTCCTGGACCGAGGTGGTCCCCGCCAGGTGGCCGATGTAGAGGAAGCCGCGCGCGCCGTCGACGGTCAGCGCGTAGGGCTCGTCGGGCAGCGCGAGCACCGGCACGGAGGTCGACTGCGCGAAGGCGTCGAGGTTGGAGAGGGTGTCGGTCTGCTTCCGCGTGCACTCGGTGAGCGCCGGGGCGACCTCGTCGTCGTCGGTGCAGTGGAACCCCGGGTGGACGGCGGTGCCGTTCACCGAGCCGGTCGGCGCCACGTCGACGTCGGTCAGCGAGGTGTCGCCGCGCACGCCGATCAGGAGCCGCCCGGCGGCCGGGGCGGCCAGGCAGTCCGCCTTGCTGGACAAGCAGGGATCGTCGCAGTACGCCTGCCAGGCCATCCCGGCGGCGAAGCTGCCGATGAGGACGGTGGCGTCGGCGGCGATGTAGCGCCGCTCGTCGCAGTTGATGATGTTGGCGTCCAGCAGATCGCGGCAGCAGATCGGGGCGTCGCTGCGGGGCAGCGGGTTGACGTAGTCCTCCTGCGGGCACTGGCCCCAGGACTGGGTCCGGTCGAAGGCGGCGCCCGACATCGTCCCCGCGTCCTGCCGCGTCCCCACGTTCACCATCACCAGCGTGCCGTCGTTGAACCGCAGGTCGGCGTTCGAGTTCCCCACGTAGAGCCAGTCGAACGCCGGGTCGGTGGGGGCCAGCCCGCCCGCCGCCGGCGCCGGGAGCATCGCGCCCGTCGACGGGTAGAAGAAGGTGTCCGCCGGCGGGTCGACGCCGTTCTGGCTCAGCGAGCAGGCCGAGGCGGCCGCGGTGACGAGCACCACCCAGGGGAGCGCGCGCCCCCGCCCCGCCCGCGGTCGGGTCGGCGCAGGCGGGGACACCGACGCACGCTCCATTGTCGTTCGTTCGACCCGCTCGGATCCGGTTCGGGTTGTCCGCTAGGTCGTCTTGAGCGCCGCCTGCGCCGCGGCCAGCCGCGCGATCGGCAGCCGGTACGGCGAGCAGGAGACGTAGTCGAGGCCGATCTGGTGGCAGAACTCCACCGAGGCCGGGTCGCCGCCGTGCTCGCCGCAGATGCCGATCTTCAGCTTCGGCTTCTTGGCCCGGCCCGCGGCGATCGCCATCTTCATGAGCTGGCCGACGCCGTTGCGATCGACGCTGACGAAGGGGTCGACCGCGTAGATGTCGTGGCTCACGTAGGCGGCCAGGACGCGCGGCACGTCGTCGCGTGAGAGGCCGAACGTCGTCTGCGTCAGGTCGTTGGTGCCGAAGGAGAAGAACTCGGCGGTGTCGGCGATGTCGCCGGCGGTGAGCGCGGCGCGCGGCACCTCGATCATGGTGCCGATCGAGTAGCCGACCTTCTTGCCCCGCTCGGCGAACACGGCGGCGGCCGTCGTGCGGACGACCTCGGCCTGCAGATCGAGCTCCTTCTTGGTCCCCACCAGCGGGATCATGATCTCCGGGAAGATCTGGTGCCCCTCCGAGGCCAGGTCGACGGCCGCCTCGAAGATGGCGCGGGCCTGCATCTCGGTGATCTCCGGGTAGGTGATCCCCAGGCGGCAGCCGCGGTGGCCGAGCATGGGGTTCGACTCCTTGAGCTCCTCGATGCGGGCGTGCACCTCGTCGACGGTCTTGCCGGTGGCGCGCGCCAGGTCGGCCACGCCCGCCTCGTCGTGCGGCAGGAACTCGTGCAGCGGCGGATCGAGCGTCCGGATGGTGACCGGCCGCCCCTGCATCGCCTCGAACAGGCCGCGGAAGTCCTCGCGCTGCAGCGGCAGCAGCTTGTCGAGCGCTCGTCGTCTATCGGCCTCGTTCTCGGCGACGATCATCTCGCGCATGGGGCCGATCTTCCCCTCGCCGAAGAACATGTGCTCGGTGCGGCAGAGGCCGATCCCCTCGGCGCCGAAGGCCACCGAGGCCACGCCCTGGTCGGGCTGGTCGGCGTTGGCGCGGACCTTCAGCTTGCGGGCGCCGTCGGCCCAGCTCATCAGCTTGGCGTAGCGCTGGTAGACCGGCGCCTCGGCGGGATCGAGGTTCTTCTCGATGAGCACCCGGATGACCTCCGACGGCGTGGTCTCCACGCGCCCCTGGATCACCTCGCCGGCGAAGCCGTCGATGGAGATCCAGTCGCCCTCTTTGATCACCACCTCGCCCTTGGCGGTGGTCACCCGCATCTCGCGCGCGTGGTAGTCGAACGACAGCGCGTCGCAGCCGACGATGCAGACCTTCCCCATCTGGCGGGCGACCAGCGCCGCGTGGCTGGTCATGCCGCCGAAGGCGGTCATGAAGCCGAGCGAGGCGTTCATGCCCCGGATGTCCTCCGGGCTGGTCTCGTGGCGGCAGAGAATGAGATCGGTCTCGCCCTTGGCGGCCAGCGCCTCCGCCTCGTCGGCGAAGAAGACCACCTTGCCGGTGGCGGCGCCCGGACCGGCCGGGAGCCCCTTGGCGAGGAGCCGCCCCTCGGCGACCGCCTGCTTCTTGGCGGCGGGCAGGAAGACCGGACGCAGGAGCTGGTTGAGCGCCTCCGGCTCGACCCGGCGGATCGCCTCCTCCTTGGGGATCAGCTTCTCCTCCACCATCTCGACGGCGATGCGCACGCCCGCGAAGCCGGTCCGCTTCCCGTTCCGGCACTGCAGCATGTAGAGCTTCTTGTTCTCGATGGTGAACTCGATGTCCTGCATCTCCTTGTAGTGCTTCTCGAGCTTCTTGCGGATGTCGAGGAGCTGCTTGTACGCCTCGGGCAGGACCTTCCCGAGCTCTTCAATCTTCTGCGGCGTGCGGATGCCGGCGACGACGTCCTCGCCCTGCGCGTTGACCAGGAACTCGCCGTAGAACTCGTTCTCGCCGCTGGCCGGGTCGCGCGTGAAGCAGACGCCGGTGGCCGAGTCCGCCCCCTTGTTGCCGAACACCATGGCCTGGACGTTGACGGCGGTGCCCCACTCGACCGGGATGTTGTTCAGCCGGCGATAGAGGTCGGCGCGATCGTTGCGCCACGACTGGAAGACCGCCTTGATGGCCCCCTCGAGCTGGGCGTACGGATCCTCGGGGAAGTCGATCCCCAGCCGGTTCTTGATCTCCGCCTTGAACTCGCCGACCAGCTCCTTGAGCGCGTCGGCCGGCAGGTCGGAGTCGAGCTTCACGCCCCGGGCCTTCTTCTTCTTGTCGAGGATCTCGTCGAACGGGTCGTGGTCCTCTTTCTTCTCGGGCTTGAGGCCGAGCACCACGTCGCCATACATGGCGATGAAGCGGCGGTAGCTGTCGAAGGCGAACCGCTCGTTGCCCGACTTCGCGGCCAGCCCGGCGGCCGTCTTGTCGTTGAGCCCCAGGTTGAGGATGGTGTCCATCATGCCGGGCATCGAGGCGCGCGCCCCGGAGCGCACCGAGACCAGCAGCGGGTTCGCGGGGTCGCCGAACTTGGCGCCCACCAGCTTCTCCATCCGCGCCACCATGCCGCGCACGTCGGCGTCGAGCTGCTTGGGGAGCTTCTTGCCGCCCGCGTAGAACTCGGTGCAGACGTCGGTGGTGATGGTGAACCCGGGCGGCACCGGCAGGCCGATGTTGGCCATCTCGGCGAGGTTGGCCCCCTTGCCGCCGAGCAGGTTCTTCATCTCCTTGTTCCCCTCGGCCTTGCCCCCCCCGAAGAAGTAGACGCGCTTGCCGGCCTTGCCCGGCTTGGCGGCCGTCTTGGCGGCGGCGCCCTTGACGACCGTCTTGGCGCCCAGGCGGATGCCGTTGCTGTGGCCGTTGCCGTTCTTGACGGCGGCCTTGCCGATCTTCTTCAGCTTCGCGGACTTGAGCGAGGCCTTGACGGGAGACTTGGACGAGCGGGACTTGCTGACGCTTGGCATGGGCGCCTATTTACCCTGAGCCGCGCCGCGAGGGAAGGTCCTTCGTGCGCGGATCTCGGCGAAATCTCTGCCATCGCGCCCTGCCGGCGCCCGCCGCGCCGGGCTGTTGTCGCCGGGAAATGCCCGCCGCATGGCCTCGGCCCCTTGCCATCTCCCGTCAGAGGCGCAACATCGGTGAACTTGGGAGGTGCTCATGGGAGCATTGGCGCTCGGGCGCCGCGGTCCCGCGCTCTTGACGGTCTTGGTCGTCGTGACGGCCGCCACGACGGCCTCGGCGGCCACTTACAACTACGTCAGCTGGAGCGCGGCCGACGTCTCGGGGGGGACCGCCAGCGGCACCATCGACCTCGGGGGCGGCAACAGCGTGGCGGTGACCTTCACCGCCTCCACGGGGGACGGCGGCACCGGGAACCTCTACGCCGCGCAGGTGGGCGGAGCGGGCACGAACTACTGGGTCCCCACGTCGACGTTCGAGAGCAGCCAGGTGGAGAACGCGCCGCCGACGCCGGACATCCTGGAGCTCTCGGGCGGTCAGAACGAGACGTACACCGTGAGCCTCTCGCAGCCGATCGTCGATCCCATCATGGCCATCGTGAGCCTCGGATCGTCGCAGGCGTCGATCAGCTACGACTTCAACTCGCCATTCACCATCGTGAGCCAGGGCGCGGACACCTGGGGCGGCAGCGCCGCCGGGCTGGTCCAGCTCCCCGGCAACGTCCTCTCGGGGATGGAAGGGAGCGGCGTCATCCGGTTCCTCGGGACCTACGCGCAGTTCTCCTGGACGGTGCCGATGCCGGAGACCTGGCACGGCTTCACCTTCGGCGTCCTGACCAGCGCCGCGCTCTACGACGGCGGGGGCCCGGACGGCTCTGGCGTGGTCGTCGGCGCCGATGGCGGACGAGACGCGACGGCCGACGCCCGCGGAGGTGACGCCAGCGCCGCCGCCGACGCGGCGATCGGCCCCGGGGACGCGGCGACCGGCCGGGACGGCGGCGGCGACGGAAAGCTGGCCGCCGCCTCCAGGACCGATTCCGGCTGCTCCTGCGCGGCGGCCGGCGCGGCCGGGGGCCGCCAGCCTGCGCGCGTGCTGCTCGGCGCGGCGGGCCT
>DASZVW010000832.1:0-3426 GCA_035546895.1 Polyangia bacterium | reverse complement strand
GCGAAGGCGTACACGACGATGAGCAGCGACTCTGTCAGCGCGACGGTGGCCACCGCGTCGGCGCCCAGCTTGGAGACCCAGAAGATGTCGGCGACCGCGAAGATCGACTCCATCACCATCTCCAGCACCATGGGGATCGCCTTCGGCGGCGGCCTGCTCGGCGTCATGGGGGCGTCGCCCGCGGTGGTGGCCGGAGGCGCGCGCTTCGCCCGCACCATGCTGGGCGGCAGCATCACCGTCATCCTCCTGTTCCTCATCAACGCCACCTTCCGGGGGGCGGGCGACGCGGCGATCGCCATGCGCACGCTCTGGCTGGCCAACGGCATCAACATCGTGCTGGGGCCGTTCCTGGTGTTCGGGTGGGGGCCCTTCCCGCAGGTCGGCGTCGCGGGCGCCGCCGTGGCCACCACCATCGGGCGCGGCGTCGGCGTCCTCTACCAGCTCCGCGCCCTCGGCGCCGGGCGCGGCGCGCTGGCCCTGCGGCGGCGGCACCTGGCGATCGATCCGGCCGCGCTGGCCACCATCCTGCGGCTCTCCGGGACCGGCGTGCTCCAGAGCTTCATCGCCACCACCAGCTGGGTGGCGCTGATGCGGGTGGTGGCCGGGTTCGGCAGCGCCGCGGTCGCCGGCTACGGCATCGCGATCCGGATCGTCATGTTCGCGCTCCTGCCGTCGTGGGGGATGGCCAACGCCGCCGCCACGCTGGTGGGGCAGAACCTGGGCGCCGGGCGCGCCGACCGCGCCGAGCGGGCGGTCTGGTCGGCGTCGTTCTACAACCTGGTCTTTCTGGGCGCGGCCGGGCTGCTGTTCGTCCTCTTCGGCGACGCCATCGTGCGCGGGTTCTCGCCCGATCCGGCGGTCGTCGCCACCGGCGCCAGGGCGCTGCGGATCGTGAGCGCCGGCTTCCTGTTCTACGCCTACGGCATGGTCGTCACCCAGGCCTTCAACGGCGCCGGCGACACCCGGACGCCGACGCTCATCAACCTCGGCTGCTACTGGCTGTGGGAGGTGCCGCTGGCCTGGCTGCTGGCGAAGCCGCTGGGGCTCGGGCCGGCGGGGGCCTTCATCTCGGTCCTGGTGGGGTTCTCGACCATGGCCGTGGTGGGCGTGGTCCTGTTCCGCCGCGGGCGCTGGAAGGCGGCGCGCGTCTGACGGCGTCGCCGTCGCGTTCCGGCAGGCGGGCTCAGCCGAGCCGGAGCACCCGCGCCAGGAGCTCGTCGGCGCACTGGTTGGCGGTCGACCAGAGCTCCTGCTTCAGCCTCGCGCCGCCCTCGAAGGCCCAGGCCAAGAAGGCAGGGTTCTCGAGGTCGTCGCTCGCGGGCTCCGGGTTGGTGCAGCTCCCCTCGGCCAGGACAGCGCCGGTTCGGCCGTCGATGAGGCGCAGCGTCCCGACGTACTCCAGCCACAGGCGGTTCGTGCGGGTCGCGCCCAGCCCCCACTTCTCGGTCCGGACGTCGACCACCAGGTCGGCGCCGCGGTAGGCGGCGGCCACGGCCTCCGGCGCGGTGGCCGCCGTGACGGAGGACCCCGGGTCGATCTCCTGCAGGCCGAGGCGCTGGACGACCCGGGGGAGGATGAACGCCCGGACCAGCGCCGCGGGGTCCTCGAAGCCGGCGTCCCGCAACATCACGGCCCGGCCCGCCGCCTCCTGCCTCATCACTTGGCCCACCACCACCCGGGCGAGCTGGCCGCCCGGGATGAGCGTCATGGCCCCCGACTTCACGACGAACGTCGGCGGGCCGGAGATCGCCGCCACGACCGTGCGAGGGCGACTCTGGCGCAGCGCCGCCACGTCGAGCGGCCGAAACGCCGCCCCGCCGCAGGCGCCCGCCGCCAGCGCCAAGATCGTGACGCCCGCCCAGAGCAGGCCGGGCGGCCCGACAGGACGCCCGTCGGAGGGCCGGCGCCCGACGGCGGCGGTCACCGCCGGCGCCCCGGCACCGGCCGCTCGAAGTGCCCGCCGGCCGCGCCCCTCCCGCCGGCCCGATTCCTGCTTTCCTGGTGAGACATGGCGACCTCGACGGCCTTCCCTGTCTACCACGGCCCTGGACATCACCGCGCCCGCTCCTTCTCCTCGGCGTTCCGCGAGAGCCGCTGGGTCAACCGCCGGGTCGTCTGGACGACCTGCGGCGCCATCACGATGGCGGTGGCGTCGACCGTCGCGCTCGTCGACTTCGTCTCCAGCATCCCCGGGCCGCTGTTCGACCCGCTGACGGGCCAGCTCGCGGCCGTGACCGAAGGCGCGTTCGTGCACGCGCTCAAGATGTTCGTGATCTGGGCGGGCGGCACCTTCGGGGTCAGCTCCGCGCTCGGCTTCGCCGGCATGAAGGTGGTCGGCCTGCGGGTCGAGCGCCGCGTGCGCCCCGAGCGGCGCCCGCTCCGCATCCCCGTCCAGGTCGACGGCGCCGTGGGGCGCTACCAGGCGGCGTCGGAGAACATCAGCATCGGCGGGCTCCTGCTGGCGACCGAGCGCGAGCACGCGGTGGGCGACAAGATCAGCCTCCGCTTCCAGCTCCCCAACCAGCAGGCCACGCTCTCGGTCGAGGCCGAAGTGCGCTGGATCCGCCGGCAGGGCGGCGTCCAGGGCGCGCCCGCCACCGGCGTCGGGCTGCTGTTCCTCGCGCCGACCTGGTCGTTCGAGATCGGCGTCCGGCGCTTCCTGGCGTAGTTTCCGGCGTAGGCCCTCAGCAGCTCGCGTGGACGGCCAGCTCCCTGGCCAGCTCGGCGGCCGCCTCCACCGCGCCGTCCCGCCCCGGCTCGTCGCCGAACAGGTGGGCGATCGACGCGATCATGCAGAGCGCCGCGATCGCGTCCTCGAGATCGGTCCGCGACATCAGGAAGGGGGGCGCGAGGATCGTGGCGTCTGGTTTCAGGGCCGGGTGCTCCTTGGCGACGGAGGCCTGACGAGAAGAGCCGCGACCGAAACAAAACGGCTCACCGGATCAGAAGATCGCCACCTCGCTGTTGCCGGAGGCGGGGAACTGCGCGTTCGCGTCGAGGAGCCGCAGCCGCACGTAGCGCGCCGTCCCCGCCAAGGTGACCAGCTGGTACTGCGCGTTCGAGACCGGCGCCGCCAGCGGCGTCCAGGCGGCGCCGTCGAGCGAGCCCTCCACGGCGGCGGACGACGAGGCGCCGAAGGCGGCGTCGTAGAGCACCAGCGCGCTCACCGTCGTGGCCGCCCCGAGATCGACGTAGACCCAGCCGTTCTGCGGCGGCGGCGTGCAGCTCTGCCCCGACGGGCAGGGCGGCGCCGGCAACGGCTGCAGGGCGGTGGTCAGGTCGCCGTCGGTGAGCGGACAGGGGCTCTGCGCGACGGGACCGGACGGCCCCTCCAGCCAGCAGTCCTTACCGCGCGACAGCGGGACGCGGCCCTTGGTCGCGAAGGCCGCGGACGGCGAGATCCAGGTCAGGTCGAAGTCGGTGCCG
>DASZVW010000831.1:0-11685 GCA_035546895.1 Polyangia bacterium | reverse complement strand
CGGCGCCGCCACCTGAGCCGCAGCTCGCTAGCCCGGCGAGGAGAGCAAAGGTCGCGATCGTCGAAACACGCCGGGCACGACTTTTCATCGACCCAGCTTATCATCGCCGAAAGGTGCGGAGGTAGGCGCTCCGTTTGTGAGTGTGGGACGGATCCCCGAAGATGGGAGCATGCGTCCAAGCCGTCGGTTTGGGAGAGCGCTCGGCAACGTGGCTGCCGGCGTGGTCATGCTCACCGGCATGGACCTCCGGGCGGCGGAGGTCGAGATAGTGGTGCCGGAGGCGATTCGATCGCTCATTGTCGTCCCGGGCATGACGGTCCGGCTCGTGCTGGTCGCGACGCAGGAGCATCGCCCGAAGAGCCCGAGCGTCAAAGTTCCGCCCCGAGTCGCTGAATTCATCGACTACTTGAAGTCAATTGCCAGCAAGGCGGCCGCCCCCTATCCAGCGCGCATCATCCCCGCAGACCCCTATGCCGATCAGGCAAGGTTGATCACATACATCTCGCGGAGTGGCCTTTTGTTTAGGAACTTCTCGAACGATGAAAACCGGCGAATCGTGAAAGCAACTTGGGCAGAGCTCCAGGGACAACTCAAAATGCGCAAAGGAGAACAACTGCTGTGGTTGATGGAGTGCGCACATCAACTCAAATGGTGGCGAGCCCCCCCGGTCGAAATATCGGACGGACCTCGAGGTCGGGTCTCCGTCGTCCTCGGGGACGAATATCGCCTCACGTTCGCCAGCGAAGAGGGTCGCCTCGAGCTCTCCGAAATCGAAGATCTGCAAGATCCCGACGGGGGCGACTGACAAACACGGGGAGCCTTCAGGTTCGGTTCGCGCCCTCTCTTGTCTTCATAGCGCCACTGCGGCGCCGCCCGCCAGCGAGCGCTCGCCGAGCGGCACGCCTTCGGCGAAGGCGTCGACCCCGACGGCCACCAGAGTCACAGCCATGAGGCCGCCATCGCGGGCCCCAGACGCACGGCCGATCGCCTTCGCAGGGCGATCAGCCTAGCGGCCCTTTGTGTCACCTGGCGCCGGGGTCGTGCCGCCCTTCCGCGCGATCCCGCGGCGGAAAATCGCCGCGGGACGCGCTCACCGCCCGACGCGCGTCACGCGGCCTGAGCGCTCTGGGGGAGCTGGCTGCCTAGCGCCGCGTTCTCGGCCTTGCGGGCCTCGAGCAGGAGGCGGCGGACCTCCTCGGCGATCTCGGGGTGCTCGGCGACATAGGCGCAGGCCTTGTCGCGCCCCTGGGCGATGCGCTCGCCGCGGAAGGAGTAGAAGGCGCCCGACTTCTCGAACAGGCCGGCGGTCGACGCCAGGTCGACGACCTCGCCGGGGGCGTTGACGCCGACGCCGTAGAGGATGTCGAACTCCGCCTCTCGGAACGGCGGCGCCACCTTGTTCTTCACCACCTTGACGCGCGCGTGGTTGCCCACGATCTGCTCGCCGTTCTTGACCGTCCCGATCTTGCGGATGTCGAGCCGGACGGAGGCGTAGAACTTGAGCGCGTTGCCGCCGGTGGTGGTCTCGGGGTTTCCGTAGACGACGCCGATCTTCTGGCGGAGCTGGTTACAGCTCAGTACACCTGAGCAACCCCCTCGAACTCTCGATTTCTGCGCAGATTTCGAAGTCTACCGACCTCGTCCCCCTAGCAGACGCCGCCCGCGCCCTCGGTTTCCACCGGTCCTGGGCCTTTTCCCAGCACCGAAAGGGCCTGCTCAAAACCGCGGAGGGTTCGCGCCCGATTCTCGTGTCAGTCGAGGAACTCGCGCTCCTGCGCAAGCAGAGCCGGCGGCGCCCGCGCCGCGCTTCTGTAGGCCGGCTGCCACGGACCTCCGCCGCACTTACGGCCGCAAGCTCTGGCCGCGCCAGCGGGAGGTGAAGCAACCGGCCATTACGCGCACGTCCGCCAGATAGCAGAAGGCCGGGTCGCTCGGCAAAGCGCCCGGCCTCAAATCACTCACCCTCACCCAGAGGAGATCGTGACAGGGACAAGACTACCCTCGACTCGATTCCCCGACAAGTTTCTTTGCGAAGGTTTTTTTCCTTCGCAGAGGGCTCCAAGGGAAGCGCGTCGATGCTAGCGGCAGAGGCCGCAACAAAAACCACAACCACTCGTCGCTCGCATGATCCCGACGCACCTTATCTCGTGCCCTCGATTGCGGCCCGCCACCGCGATCCAATCATCCGCGAGCTACGAGAAGCGCTTGCGCGCCTTTACTTCCGGCGCGGCCAGTTGCACGCCCCGCACCTCAATCGACAGGGCGACATCCTTCTCCCTGCCTTCACCGAGCTGCTCCGCCGTCCCCAGGACCACACGGACTCCTGTCTGCGTCGGCGCGCTTCCCTTCGGTATCTGCCGTGCGATTGTCCCCGGCCACCGGACTTTCTGCGCCGACGCAGCGACGGTTTGGAAGCGGTCATCCGCGTTCTTCTCGTGCTCGCCAGCTGCTGCGACTGGAACACGATGGAGATATTCGACCCCCACGGCGGCTATCTCAGCGTCTCCCGGATCGCTCTGCTCGCTGAGCTGCCCTGTCGGTTCGTCGAATCCGGGGAGTACGAGCTGCGGGCCCGGTATCGGATGGACACGGTCGAGCGGGCTCTGCAGGTGCTCCGAACGGCACGAATACTCGCCTTCACTCAGCAGCACCGCGAGATGCTCGAGGACGGCCGACACACATCGACTGCCCCCGCTCTCCGCAAACTGTCGGTCAACTTCTTCCGAAAGTGGGGCGGTCAGGTCGCAGCTGTCTTCAACGACCGACGCACTAAGCTCAAGAGGCACGCCGAGCGCAGGGCCACGCGAGCCTTCCTTGCGGGCGTTGGCGCCGATCTCGAATTCGGGAGCGTGCTTCGTCGAACGCTCGCCGTCGTCCCGAGCCCTGCACCGCACGGTCTCGCTCCCTGCGGTTCAACCGGGCGGCCGCTCCCGAAGGCATCGACGCCCCCTATCGCCCTTATGGACGCCATCCACCAGGAACACCCCACCTGGAACTGGGGTGAAGTCATGCTCGAGGCGCGTAAGCGCATGCGAGAACCTCCCGGCAGCAGCTCGCGCGAGCCTTCCTCGAAGGACTGAAGGGGGCCTCGGCCCCAATGGCCACCTCTGTCCTCGATCACGGCGATCAGCAGTCTGCCGGGTGCGCTTCGGGGCGAAAGCGGTTTTTCATGGCCGTATCCACCTACACGGCGTCGGGGCAGCTCTTGGTCTGTTGAGAACCAGTTCCCTAAATGCAGGGCTGCCCTGTGGATCGTTTTTCCAATTGCGGGGGCGCCCGTCTTCTAACCGCGGGACCCTCTGCCTGATCCATAGAAGATCAATTGATTCGATGGGACCTACGGTCCCGTCGACCTACTTCTCGCGTCGTTCGTGCGCGCCGTACAGCTCTTGCAGCACCGCATTCCAAGAAGCCTCCTCCCTGGCGGTGGGAAAGGAGGTGCTCCCCCGGATCCGCGACGGTCGGCGAATTCTAGTGTGCTACTGCCTGACGATTCTTGGTCCCTTTTTCGGGCCTCATCTCGATAACTCGGGTGACCGCCGCTTGCGAACCCGAAACCCGGAAGGACCCCATGGGACACACCCGATCACAGGCCGACAAACTCGCCGAAACCCTCCGCTCCCTCCCACCGGCACAGACGGGCCTACGGACGAGGCTCGCGATGGTCACCTATCTGCGCGCCGAGATAATTGGCCTTCAAGAGCGTGGCTACACCATCGCGGCTATCGCCGGGGCTCTAGGTGTGGCGGGTTTCGCGATCGCGCCCAGCACTCTGAAGCGATATCTCTCACGGCTCAAGACCCGTCGACGTCGCCGCCAGGCCGGACCGCATCGTCGAGCGACGTCGACAGGGGACTCGCTCAATTGACTACCTGCCATTGGGCTCTCGCGGCACCCCGATTGCAAGGCGCGGGGTGCGAATGACTCCCTACTCCAACCGTCCGTTCGCAGACTTCGCCGGCGAACTCGACAGGTTCAAGCGTGAGGTCAACCTCACCGAGCTGGCCGCGAGCTACGGCTATCGCCTCGTCGAGCGAGAGCGCTCCGCCGCTGGAAGATGGCGCGGCAGCACGGCCGCCAGCATCTCGATGCGGAACCCGTCGACTGACGACAAGGTCGTGATCCGGCGCGATCGCGACGGACACTGGACCTACTTTTCCGTCCGCGACGACTCCGACAACGGCACCGTCATCGACTTCGTCCAGCGGCGCCGCAGCGGAGGTCTCGGCGGCGTTCGTAGGGAGCTGCGCACGTGGCTCCGCGAAGATCGCCCCCGCGTCCCCCTGCAGCTGTATCAGCCGAACGTGCGGACGCAGGCGCGGGACGAGCGAGCTGTGAGGACCGCCTTCGAAAGCGCGCGAGCCGGGCACAGTCGCTATCTCGCCGAGCGCGCGATATCCGCCTCCGTCCAGCGCGACCCGCGCTTTCGATCTCGCTTTCGCGTCGACGCCCGCGGAAACGTCCTTTTTCCGCACTGCGATCCTTCCACTGGTCAGGTCGTAGGTTTCGAGGCGAAGAACCGCGGCTACACCGCTTTCGCGACGGGCGGGCGCCGAACCTTTTGGATGAGCGAAGCACGGCGGGACGATGATCGCCTCGTCATCGTCGAAGCCTCGATCGACGCTCTCAGTTATCACCAGGTCTTTCCCCACGAGCGCGCCCGCTACCTCAGCACCGGCGGCGCCCTCGGCTCCGAGCAGCTCGCCCTGGTCGCCGCCGCGATCGCCGCTATGCCGGCGGGCGCTGACATCGTGAGCGCGTTCGACGCCGACGTCGGCGGGGACAAGCTCCACGAGCATCTGGTGATGGCCGCTGCCCGGCCTTTACGGTGCCACCGGGCGCCGGTCCCCAAGGACTGGAACGATTACCTCAGGTCACTTGAACGAACGCGAGCTCAGAGCAGGACGAGCCGCCTCGAGCGGTAAAGGAGATCTCCGATGGGCAAAATCTTGACGGTCAGCATCAACAAGGGCGGAACGGGGAAGACGACCATCGCCGCACACCTTGCATTTCTGGCGGCCGAGCGCGGCGCCAAAACCCTCCTCGTCGACCTCGACGCCCAGGGCAACGCATCGGACACCGTCACTCAGCGTCGCCTCGATCCCGTCTTGATTCGCATGGCGTCCGATCTTTTCGACGACGCCGACTCGGAAAGGCCCATCTTTCACGCGGCCGATCGGCTCGACCTTCTCCCGTCCGACGACTCGCTGCTCTCGCTCGAGAAGTACGGTTTGCCCGAAGCGCAGGCTTTCGCCACGCGATTGCGCACCGTTGCGGTCGACTACGACCTGGTCGTCGTCGACACGCCCCCGACGATGGGTCTCGGAATGCTGGCCCCCCTCCTCGCGTCTCAGTACGTCCTGTCCCCAATCATCCCCGACGCGTACAGCATGAAGGGCGTTCAGGCGCTCGCCGAGCAGGTCGCCATTATCCGCAAGTCTCACAACCCCTCGCTGATCTTCCTCGGCGTCCTCGTCAACAAGTGGCGGCGAAATTCGACGCAGCAGAACCGGACCGTCGAGCAGCTCAGGAGAGATTTCGGTCGGATCGTAATCCCGTACGAGTTGCCGGAGGCCGCCGCGATCGCCGACGCCGCACACCATCGCCGTCCAGTGTGGCGAGAAGCACGATGGGGCTCTCAGCGGGTGGCGTCCGCGGCAGTGAAAAGCGCGCTCACATGGGTCCTCGACAACACCGGCACCCGCTTCCACCAGGTGGCGCAATGAGGGGCGGGCTTCGCTCGCTGCCCTCGCTGGCCGCTCAGCTCGAAGCGTCGAGCCGTGAGGCCACCGCCGTCATCGAGATTTCGGTCGACGCGATCTCGCCGAACCCGCAGCAGCCGCGAACGCAGTTCGACGAGAAACAGCTCGAGGAGCTCGCCGCCAGCATCAAGGCCGAGGGCATTCAACAGCCCATCGGCGTGACGGAGCCCGCGCCGGGCACATATGAGCTCGTTTTCGGCGAGCGCCGGTTGCGTGCTTCCAAGCTGGCCGGTCTCGCGCTCATCAAGGCCGTCGTCAAGACGAACCTGACCGAGGTCCAGAAGCTGACCTACGCGCTCATCGAGAACCTCGACCGCGAGGAGATGACCGCCTTCGACGAGGCCAGGGGCGTCGCCAAACTCGTCGAAATGCTCGGCACGCAGGAGGCGGCCGCCACCGCCCTCCATAAGCCGAAGTCCTGGGTCTCGAAGCGGGTGGCCGTCGCGGGCGCCCAACCGTTCGTCGCCGAGTTCGCTGGCAAAGGGGCCGTCAGCGACACGGAGGCCCTCTATGAGCTCGCCAAGCTCGCCGAGAGCGACGCAGACGAAGCACAGCGCCTCATCGCGGGCTACGAGCCCGGCGGCAACCTCCGGGCCCAGGTCAAAGCGGCCCAGCGACCTGGCCACGAAAATCCGGAAAGCGACGACGAGGAAGAGAGTCCCCGGGGCGCCCTGGTCGCCGGCGGCCGCACCGGAAGTGGCGGTGGCGAGCCCAACCTTGCTCGAGCTGGCCGAGGCGGGGGCCGGGACGAGGACGTGGACAGCAAGGAAGTTTCGCATGCGAAACTTCCCAAGGCGTCCAAGCCGGCCAGCGTCAAAGCCGTCCTTCGACGAGGTACTCAGATCATCCTCGTGACCGAAGAGGGCAAGCTCCACTTCGAGTTCACGGCGACCGCCAAGAAGCAGCTCCTCAAAATCCTCGACGCCTGATCCGCGCCATGACGGCTGTCCGCATCCAGAACGGCCCCACCGTCCTCAGCGTCGCCTTCGGGGCGCCCGCCGAGCTTCGGGACACCCGCCAAACCAAGCTCGCCCTCTTCGGTCCTCGTAAGGTCGTAGCCTACCTGGCTCGTCGACCCCCGGCGCAGGCCCTCTACCTCTTCCGAACAGCACCGGCCAATGACGTCGGCGTCCGCCTCCGCCACGTCTCACAGCCCGTCGATCTCTTCTACGTCGCGCACACCCGTCGCACCATCCGGAAGGCCACCATCGCCCTCACGGCAATCGCCGCCCGCAGGGGTGCCGCCGGCGTCGACGAGCTACCCGACGTCTTCTGGCTTCGCCTCGCCGACTTCCTGAACCGCCGCGAGTGGCGAATCGTCTACTACGTCACCCGCATGTTGGCCGAGCAGCCGTCCGTCAGGTGAGCGCACAGGGTCGCTTGACGAAGCCGCGCCGGCCTCCGGCACCGACCCCAACGAGATTCGAAACGCCACGAAACCCGGTGAGACCAGGTGGGGATGGGGCGTCTCCGACGGAGGGTGAGAAAGGGGAGCACGTCTCGCAGAGGGCTGTGGCCCGCGATGGTGGCAAGGTAGCAAGACTGGCCCTCGTGGCTCTGAACGCCGTCCGGAACGGCGACCTCCACCGAGCGATCCAGATCATCGAAGGCATTCACGCCCTCTGCGTTGGCGGGCAGTCGACGGACGAGGTGCGACGCTCAAGATCAGGGCTGAAAGGGGTCCGTTTAGTCTGCGGGAGGAGGCAGGAGGATGCAGGATGGCCCCACACGGGACCTCTGACGGGCGCTGGTACGCGCGTTCCCACCGCGAGATTTCGCGAGGGTGCTCGAGCGGCCGCGACCTCAATCCGGCAGCCTGCGGCTGGCCCGACCTTGGTCGCCGACTTACTGCTGTACTAGTGGCGTCACACTGCGGTTCCGAAGGGTCGCGATATCGATCTCTTGATAGTTCGGATCGTTGGCACTGTCGGTCTGCATCTCGGAGAAGCCCGTCTGGTACGCCTGGAAGGGCGTCACCGTCATGTTCCCCACCATCGTCGTCTCGATCGGCCAGATCACCGACGAACCCGGCGCGGACCTCACTCCCATGTACTCATGGCCGGTGACGTGGATCAGGACGGGCTCCATTCCTAGCAACTCGGCGACGCTCGCGAACACGAAGGACCCGTCGATGCAGTTGGCGCTCAAGGTCTCTAGCGACTCTGTCACGCGCCTCACATGCTGCCAGTTGGTGAAGAAGGTTGACGTTACGCTGCTGTATGTCACGCCGGCCGCGCGTAGGACCTGGAAGACCGAGATCAGGAAGTCGCGCACGACGTCCTCTCTAGTGACGGTGCGGGCCCAGGTTACTGTTCGGTCGACGAAGTTCGAGGAGGGGTTCAGGAAGGTGATGAAGTATTGACCGGGTGTGGCCAGCACCGTCATCCCCAGAGCGTTGGTGCCTTGTGCTGTCCACACCGCGGTCGCGACGTCCGACGTCCCTGCCTTGTACGCCGCGAACTGGGCTGCGGTGAAGATGGCAACGTCAACGGTTTCGTCTGTGCATGGCGAGCAGGTCACCGTGCCAATCTCCCACTGGATGTTGAGAGTTGTCTCCGCCGGCTCAATGACGAAGTCTTCGTAGGCGAATTGCCCCGGCGGAATGTCGGCTTGTCGCGCGTAGGCACTACGCTGGTAGGCTCCCTCGCCGTTTCCCCAAGGCGGATTCGCACCTCCGCCGAACACGCTGTAGGGCTGCGCGAGCCGTTGCACCTTGTCAATGTCGGGCGCGTTGGGCTCTACAAAGACTGCTGCTAGTTCCTGCATCACCTTCGGGTCGATGCCAGTCGACGACCATGCGATGTCGTCTACAGGATGGACTGGTACCGTCATGTGGACGGAGCCCAAGTCGTTTCCGACGGCATCCTTGGCCGTCGCGTCGATCATCTGGTTGTCCGGAGCGGTGAGCTGATATAGCGCGGCCTTGTCGAGCGCCGGAGTCAGGCACGCTTTCTTCGACGACTGTGCTGGCACACTCACGTCGCTCGTCACGGCGGCCCCATATACCCCGAGAGCCACGCTGAGATGGACGGTCGCAGCGCTCGTTGTGCTGTTAGTGACCGCGGCACAGGCGAAATCGGCCGGATAGGCTTCTGTGATTGGAGTGCCCATGAGGTGGGCCAGGTATGTGGGGAAGGCCGTGGTCCCTCCCATTTGAACGAGCGCCGGGAAAGTCCAGGTCGACGTCACAGTGCCGGAAGCACCAGCGGCACCTTGTCCCGCCGCGCCCAGACCTCCAGCACCTTGGCCGGCCGCACCCTGCCCAGCGCCGCCGCCCGCCCCCACGGCACCGCCCGACGCACTGCCCGCGACCCCGGTCGAGCTACTCCCAGCGCCGCCGTCGGGCGAGCCACCGGCAGTCCCGGTGATGGCAGTGCCGCCGGAGCCTCCTATGCCGGAGCCTCCTGCGGTTCCGGTTCCGCTCGCCCCGGCCGTCGCACCTGCTCGACCTTCAGACCCCGCGCCACCACCGCTTCCTGCAGAGTTCGTAGAACCGCACGCAGCAAGAGAGGCAGTCACAGCTACTAGGGTTAAAGCTGAGCGCATTTAGGGGTGGCCGATGGTACCAGGAATCGGCGGCAGCTGGCTTCGAAGGAGTGAAAATCGAGCCCCGACCGACTATTGAGGACACTTTTTCGGCCCTCGTCTCGACAACCGAAGCATGGACCAAGCGCCATGCCCTCCCACCCCACCGCCCCACCGACCCGTTCCGCCCAGGCGTGCCTTCGCGTGCACGCTCGGCGTCGCGGCTGTCCTAGTCGCGGGCGGCATCATCGGGTGCGCCCAGCTCGCCGCCCGGTTCACCCTCAACGTCACGACCAGCATGCCGCGAGGTCTCTACCGGCTCGCACCCTCGCGGCCCATCGAACGAGGCACCGTTGTCTTCCTGCCTGTTCCAGCGCCCGTCCGTTCACTCGTCGCCGAACGCCACTACCTCCCTTCCAACTTCGGCCTCCTCAAGCGCGTCGTCGCCCTGGCCGGCGACCGAGTGTGCACAAAGGGGCACCTCTACGTCGTCGGTGACCGGCTCATCTCGCCGATCGCGGACCACGACCACGCCGGACGCCCGCTCGCCCTGTTTCCCTTCTGTTCCACCGTCCCGGCTGGCGACGCCTTCCTGGCCGCTGCCGGCGACGCCAGTCTCGACTCCCGTTACTTCGGTCCCGTCTCCCTCGACGACCTCACGCCGGCGGTGCCCCTGTGGACGTCCTTCTAGCCCTCATCCTGTCGTGCAGCGTCCATCCCGACGACCACCTGGTCGAGGCGCTCGCGGCCAAGCTCAGTCTCGACAACCAGTACTTCGTCGGCGATCTCTCCAACCTGAACACCTACGACAACGCCCACTCCGTCACCGACGCCAAGAAGATCGTCGACGCCATCCTCGCTAAGGGAGGACGCCCGGCCGTGGGCTACCTCTCTGTCCCAGTAACCTGGGCCAGCCACTTCGGCCGCACGGTCGACCAACTCTTCGACGGCTGCACCAATATTGGAGTGGCCACTGCCATGCTTTCTGAGTTCGACCGCTCCTGTACGATCGGGCCCCGGCATCGACCGCACGCCAAGCGCCACTCGCGCCCGCGACGTGGCAGGCCAGGCGTCAACACCCCCATCCGGTACTGCATCCTCCGCCATCTCGAGACCGAGCTGGCCATCACGGGCATCGTCGAGCACGTCCTACCTGAGGCCGCCAGACTCGACACCGCACCGCCCGACCCAGACGTCGACGCACCACCTTCGCGCGCGCCGCTCTTTCCCGACAACTCCGATACTGCTCGCCTCCACGAAGCCGACGACTGGAGCAGCCAACGCCTCTACGCTCCCTCTCCTACCGCCCGTCCGCCGTTACCTCCGGGCGCCAAGGCGACGCTGGGACCCGCGGCACCGCCAACTCCGGCGCCCCTTCAACCCGCTCTCCGTCCCCGGCAGCTCCCGGCCAGCCCCGCTCGGTAGCGTCTGACCGGCGCCCAGCGAGCTCCCCGGGAGGCCGACGGCCCGTTCCCGGAGGCCCGGCCCTTCCTTCTCTACAGCCCGGAGCGGGACTTCCTTCGTCGAGACGCCAACGCTCGATTTATTCGTGGCCACCGAGACGTGCCTGTCCCCCACCGGCGCTCGGTCTGAAGCGCCGGCGAGGGACTGACCTACTACGATGCCTTTGCCAAGCCCGCCGGAAGGCCGGCATTGGGCCGCTGATCCGCCGTTGAATCGGCCGCCGGCTTGGCGGCAGGAGCCTTCGCGGCTGCGGCTGGCAGACCAGCCTGTGCCACCGGAAGTATCGGCGCCGAAGGCCGCGAGCTCCTCTCCGGGGATTCGCCTGCGGGCTGGCCGGTTGTTGGCTGGGCACTCGCCGTTCCGGTCTCCGCGGCTTTGCCCCAGGTCTTGGCTTTGCCGGGCCGGTAGCACTCCTTGAAGGTCGACGGTGAGCACTCGATGCCCTGCTGCTTCAGCAACTCGATGACGGCCTCCCGGGAGTGACCCTTGTCGAGCAGCCGCCGAATTGTCGGCGTCAGTGTCCGAATCGCCTCCGACACGGTGATGGGCCGCAGCTCCCTCGGAGCCGACGGAATGGCCTCCAAGTTTTCCTTCGCAGTGGCGACCATTTCTTGGGTGAGCTTCAGTCTCTTCGACGGCATGTCTCGTTCTCCTTGTTCTCGTGGATCACGACTGCCCGGTGTTGTCGAAAGAACCGCCGCAAAAGTGTCCTGAAATCGACCGACATCCGAAACCGCTCTCACCCGAACAACACAAAACACGACGGCAAGATAAAGGGCCGGCTACCCGTTCCGTGTATCTGGGCCAAAGGAAAAGGGAAAAGCTGCTATCTCCGCGACCAGGCATGTAGCAGCCGTGCGCTATCTCGTGATGCGCACTGGTCTTTTTGAGTAGCCCGCGCTGTTGGTGAAGCGCGGTCCGGACGCGCTCACCG
>DASZVW010000830.1:0-2684 GCA_035546895.1 Polyangia bacterium | reverse complement strand
CGACGGCGGCGACGGCGACGGCGGCGGCCCGGTCCGAGCTCGTGCTCGGGCCGGCGCCCTTCGGTTCCCGGGGCGCCGCGCTCGCCGCCCGCCTCGGCCTCGGCCGGCCCCTCGTCCCCCTCCTCGCCCTCGTCCCCCTCGTCACCCAGGTCGTCGGCCCCACCGCCGTCGAGCGCGCTCTCGCCTTCCTGCGGCGCCGCCCCCGCGGTCTCGTCGTCGTTCATCGGATTCATCGCGCGTGGGATCTCCTCGTCGGAACCTGCGTCGTCGTCGCCTTCCAGAACGCCGGTCTCCGCCAGCGCGGCCGCCCGCGCCTCGGCCGACAGACCGCCGCCGTGGTTGGGCTCTTCATCCTCTCCTTCGTCGCCGGCGCCGACGGCCGGCCCGGCCGCCGCGCCGCCGGACGCGGGCCGCCGCTCCTCGCGGTCGCGCCCCCGCCCGCCGCGACGCCGGCGACGGCGCCCCTCGCCCGCGGCCTCCTCGTCGCCGCGCTCACCGCGCTCGCCGCGGCCGCGCTTGGCCGGCTCCTCGGGCTTGGCGGTGGCCGCCGCCCGCTCCTCGGGCGACACCTCCGGGTAGCGCAGGAGCCCGAACACGCCAGGCTTGACCCGGACGAACGGGTTCCCCGGCGCCTTCTTCACAGCCGCGGTCAGCTGCGTCTGCATGGTGACCTCGGGCGTCCGACCCACGAACGTGAGCAGCTTCCGCCCGACAACCCGCTCCGTCAGCTCCTTGTAGTGCAGCGGCTTCCCCTCGAGTCGCAGGACGTCGAAGGCCGCTTCCAAAAAAGTCATGGCGCCCGTCTTTACCACAGATGAAGTTTTTTTGACGACTGCACGCGGCGAGGTTACCGGTGGAGGATGATCGGACAGCGCAAGATCGGCGTTCTCATGGGCGGGCTGTCGGCGGAGCGGGACATCTCGATCCGCACCGGCGAGGCCGTGGTGGCCGCCCTGACCGACCGAGGCTACGACGCCTGGCCGCTGTTCGTCGACCGCGACGTCGACATGGTGCTCCGCCAGTCGCGCATCGATCTCGCCTTCGTGGCGCTGCACGGGCGGTACGGCGAGGACGGCTGCATCCAGGGCCTGCTGGAGCTTCTGGGAGTCCCCTACACCGGCTCGGGCGTGCTCGCCTCCGCCCTCTCCATGAACAAGGTGCGGGCCAAGGAGGTCTTCCGCCTCAACAACCTGCCGACCGCGCCCGGCTACGTCGTCCAGTTCGACGGCGGCGAGGACCTCCTCGATCTGCACGGGTCGTTCGGCTTCCCGGTGATCGTCAAGCCGGCCGGCGAAGGGTCGTCGCTGGGGATCAAGATCGCGCGCGACGAGCTGGAGCTGGAGGCGGCCGTCGAGCAGGCGCTGCGCTTCGACGACGACGTGCTGGTCGAGCGCTACGTCGAGGGGAAGGAGATCTCGGTCGCCATCCTCGACGGCAAGCCGCTGGGCGCGGTGGAGATCGTCCCCAAGCGCGGCTTCTACGATTTCCGCAACAAGTACACCAGCGGCCGCACCGAGTACCACCTGCCGGCGCGCCTCTCGCCCGAGCGCTACCGCTCGGCGCTGCGGCTGGCGACGCTGGCCCACGAGGCGCTCGGCTGTGACGGGGCCACCCGCGTCGACCTCATCGTGAGCGACAAGGGGAACGAGGTGGTCCTGGAGGTGAACACCCTCCCCGGCATGACCCCCCAGAGCCTGCTCCCCAAGATCGCCCACAGCGCCGGCCTCTCGTTCGAGGACCTGGTCGAGGAGATCGTCAAGGGGGCCCGCCTGCGCGCGCACGGCCACCGCCGCGACCGCCGGGCCGTCCAGGTGACCTTCCCCGGCCACGAGCGCCGCACCGGCTTCCTGACCGACGCGCACTGAGCGCGCTCGACGCGGGCGCAACCGCCCCGGCCGCGGGGCCGACAACGTCGGCGGCCATGCCGTCGCTGCCGCACGAGGCGCTCGTCCTGCAGTTCCGCAACCGGCCTTCGCTGGCGCCCGAGCTGCTCCGCGACCGCACGCGCGCGCCACCGGTGCGAGGCGTTGGTGATGGTCGTGGCGCCCGAACCGGGCGTGGCGCGGTGGGCGGCGCAGCCCATCGTCCTCGGGCCCGGCAACACGGTGCGACTCTGGGTGCTCGGCGCCGATCGCGTTCCCGACATGATCGACGCGGCCCGCGCGCGGGCCGCGCCCGAGCTGGCCGTGCTGTCGGTGATGGCCCACGGCAAGGGTGACCCCGCGCGAGCCGTGGCGATCGCGGCGGCGGCCGCCGCCGGCGTGGAGGCGGTGGAGGATCGCGAGCTGGTCCTGCTATATTCAGATCTGATCGGCGCGGCGCTCGGAGCGGCCGCGAGGAGGGCGTTCCAGATGCTTCCCCATGGCTACGAGTTCCAGACCGACGCCATCCGCGAGGCCATCGCCAAGGGACGGACCGAAGGCAGCGCCGCGGCGGTGCTGGAGGTGCTCGAGGCGCGCGGCCTCCCCGTCTCCGACGAGCAGCGCCGGCGCGTGCGCGACTGCAAGGATCTCGACGTGTTGGCTCGCTGGCACCGTCGGGCTGTCACCGTCGCTTCGGCCGGCGCGATCTTCGGCGAGCTCGACGAATAGGGGTCACCCAGCCTGCATCGCGGACGTCCCCGGGGGCGGCGCGCGGCGAGCCGGCGCGCGGTGATAAAATGGCGCCACCGTGGCCCGCCGCTC
>DASZVW010000829.1:0-1959 GCA_035546895.1 Polyangia bacterium | reverse complement strand
CATGTCGGCGACGTTGACCGCGAGACCGGTATTGCCGCCCTTGGCCAGCGGCTGCCAGATCGCGATCGCCTTGTCGGCGTCGCCGGCATTCAGCGCATCCCAACCCGATTGCTCGGCATCGTTGTTCGGCGCCGGCGGCGGTGTCGTCGGTGCGGCGGCCTCCTGTGTCGGCTCCGGCGCGGGCGTCGTCGTTTCGGCCGGCGCGGTCTCGGCGGTCGTGCTTTCGGTGGGTGCGGTCTCGGTCGTCGTGTTCTCGGTCGGCGCCTCGGCCGCCGATGAAGCCTCGGCAGCCGGTGCGGTCTCGGTCGCGGGTGGCGTCGCGGCGACCTTGGGCGCCGCCGGCTCGGATTTTGCCGGCTTGCTCTTCTCGGCCAGGCTGGCTGGAGCCGTGCTCTTCGGCAGTGTGGGCTTCGCAGGCTTGGCGGGTTTGGCCGCGGGCGCAGGCGCCGCTATCGCCGGGGCCGGGGTCTGAGCCGGAGCCGGTGTCGTGCTCTTGGGCAGCGGCATGGTGGCGGCGACCGGCGCCTGAGCGGGCTCCGGCGTCTCGGCATAACTGGTGTCGGGCGTCGCCTTGGGCGCTTCGGTCGGCAGCGTCGGCGTGGTGCCCGGATAGACGGCGACCGGCGCTTGCAGCGCCTGCTGCGTCGGCGTTGCACTCGAAGGCGGTGGCCCGCAGCGGCGATGCGCGGCGCCCAGCAGCGAACGCGGCATGTTCGGCGGAATGCCGACGATGATCATGCTGTTGGGACCGGTCTTCTGATAGACGTAGTTCTGCTCGATGCCGTCGGCGCCGACGGTCGTGACCGTGACGCTGTCCGCGCTGACGCGATAGGTGACGCTGAGCGTCACGCTGATCTTGCCCTTGTAATAGGTGAAGGACTGGTCGGCGGTGAACTCAACGCCGCCGCCCGGCGGACAGCCGAGGCTCGGGCCTTGCCATTTGCCGAGCAGCCAGTTGTCGGGCTCCGGCGGCGGAGGCGTCACCGCCGCCATCTGCACCGGCGGCGTAGCCGCGGGGGCCGCGGGCGCCGGGACCGGTGACGCGGTTGCTGCCGGAGCGGGCGCAGGCGCGGCTGCAGGTGCCGCGGCGGGCGTCGCAGTCGCAGGTGCGGATTCCGGCGCGGGTGTCGGCGCCGGAGATGCGGCCGGTGTTGCGGTCGTCGCCGGCGCCGCAGCCGGTGCCGTCTCGGTGGACGCGGTTTCAGTCGGCGCGGCGGCCGGCGCGGCCGGCTCCTGCTTGGGCGCCGGCGCGAGCTGCAGCGGCTCGGTTTGGGTCTGCAGTGCCTGCGTGGCCGGCGAGGCGGGCATGCTCGACGTTGCCGGCGTGCTCGCGGGCGCCGGGGTTTCGATCGTGGCGGTGCTCTCGGCACTGGCCGTGCTGTCGGCCGGGGTGGTCTTGGGCAGCGTCGCCGGCGCCGGCGCATTCGCTTCGCTCGCCGTTGCGGCCTTTTCCGGTTTCGCCGGCTTGGCCGGGGTCGAGATGATCTTCGTCTTGCCGCCGCCCTTCATCGTTTCTGACTCGGGCTGCGTCGGCGTCGATTTCGGCAATCCGGTCGAGGTCGCATCGCCGGTTGGCGCACTCGGCGTCATCGTCACCAGCGCCGGTTCGGTCGAGGGCGCGGTTTCGGCGGAAGGCGCCGCCTCCGCGGATTGCTCGCCGCTCGGCGCGGATGCGCTCGTATCGGAAGTCGAGGGTGCGGGTGCCGTTGCAGTGCCGGTCGTATCCGGCGCGGTCGTCTCCGAACTCGACGGGTTCGACGGGGCGGTCGCATCGGGCGCCGGTGTCTCCGGCGTCACTGCGGGCGGAACGTCGGTCTGGCCCGCATTGCCGGTACTGACCCCGGAAGGCGGCGGGCCCGCCGATTCGGGAATCGGGTTCACCGGCACCGGCGCTTGACCGAGGCCCTGCAGCTCATCCGGCTGGTTGAGTCCCTTGAGCCGGTTCATCTGGTTGCCGGT
>DASZVW010000828.1:0-2856 GCA_035546895.1 Polyangia bacterium | reverse complement strand
CCGGCGGGCGGCAGCGGCCGCCGGGCCTCGTGGCGGGCGGCCTCGACCAGCGTGGGCGGCCGGCCGCGGGCGGGGGCGCGCGGCGTCGCGCAGCCGAGCGCGCACAGGCCGAGCACGACCACGACCACCAGGAAGACCTCGAGCCAGCGGAACGAGCGCTCACCAGGCAACGGCAGGGACATGGAGGCAATCGTAGGACATGTAGGATACCTGTCCACATTTTGACCTCGGCCCGGACCGACTAACGTTCGGGGGCGCCATGGCCAGGCGGTTTCCGGTCGCGATCTTCGTGTTCGCCTTCCTGGGGTGGACGTTCGACTTCTATGACCTGGTCCTGCTCGGCTTCCTCAAGGACCACGTCACCCGCGACCTGCACCTCTCGCGCGAGGCGGAGTCGTGGCTGCTGGGCGCGGGGCTGGGCGCCTCCGGCGTGGGGGGCCTGGTGGCCGGCGCGCTGGCGGACCGGTTCGGCAAGCGGACGGTCCTCTCGTTCACGGTGCTGGTCTACTCGGCGGGCTCGCTGGTCTGCGGGCTGGCGCCCAACGCCACCGTGTTCTTCCTCGGGCGGCTGACGCAGGGGATCGGCGTGGGCGGCGAGTGGGCGATCGGCCACGGCATGCTGGCCGAGGCCGTGGCCCCCGCGGTGCGCGGCCGCGCCGCCGCCCTACTGCAGACGGGTGAGCCGGTCGGCGTCGCGGTCGCGGCGCTGGTCGGCTACCTGGTCCTGCCGCGCGTCGGCTGGCGCGCGGTGCTCGTCGGGTCCAGCGTCACCGCGCTGCTGGCGCTGGCGGCGCGGGCGTCGGTCCACCTGCCGAACCGGCCGGCGGTCCGGGAGCGGTACTTCGACGAGGTCCGCGCCGCCGCCCGCGTCCCCGGCCTCGGACGTCGCTTCGGCGCCGCCTGGCTGCTCGGCGTCTTCAAGCTCGGCACCTACTGGAGCTGCTACACCTGGCTGCCGTCTTTTCTGTCCGGCGGGATGCACCAGAGCGTCGGCCGCTCGCTGACCTGGATGGTGACGGCGCAGGTGGGCCAGCTCGGCGGCATGCTGGCCTTCGGCGCCATCTCCGATCGGCTGGGGCGGCGGCCCGCGTTCGCGGTCTACTCGGTGCTGACCGCGGCGGCGATCGGCGCGCTGGCGATCGGCTGGCAGGCGCTGCTCGGCCACCCGCCGCTCTTCTGGGCGGTGATGCTGGCGCTGGGCGTGGGGTCCGGCTGCACGGCCGGGTTCGGGGCGCTGCTCGCCGAGCTCTACCCCGCCGAGGTCCGCGGCGCCGCCATGGGCGCCACCTACAACCTGGCGCGGGCGGCCCAGCTGGTCACGCCGCTCATCGTGGGGCTGATGGTGGTGCGGCACGGGCTGGGCGGCGGGCTGGCCGTCCCCTGCGTGCTCGCGCTCTGCACCGCGAGCTGGGTGTGGGTGTTGCCTGAAACGCGCGGGATCGCCCTGACGCGCCTCAAGCCTGAGGCGGTATGATTGGGACGATGAGAGACGTCGTCGTCGTCGCGGGCGCGAGGACGCCCGTCGGGTCGTTTCAAGGATCGTTGGCTGGCCTCTCCGCGCCGCGCCTGGGGGCGGTGGCGGTGAAGGCGGCGCTCGAGCGCGGCGGCGTCCCCGCCGACGCCGTCGGTGAGGTCTACCTCGGCTGCGTCTTGCCGGCGGGGCTCGGCCAGGCGCCGGCGCGCCAGGCGGCCATCGCGGCCGGGATCCCGCCCGCGGTGGGCGCGGTGACCATCAACAAGGTGTGCGGCTCGGGGCTCAAGGCGGTGGTGTTCGGCGCCAACGCCATCGCCGCCGGCGAGCACGACGTGGTGGTGGCGGGCGGCATGGAGTCGATGAGCAACGCGCCTTACCTGCTGCCGAAGGCGCGCGAGGGGTACCGCCTGGGGCACGCCCAGGTGATCGATTCCTTGATCCACGACGGGCTGTGGGACGCCTACGGCAACGTCCACATGGGGGACTGCGCCGAGCTGTGCGCCCGAGAGAAGGGGATCTCGCGCGCCGATCAGGACGCCTTCGCCGTCGAGTCCTACCAGCGGGCGCTGCGCGCGATCGCCGAGGGGAAGTTCAAGGCCGAGATCGTCCCGGTGGAGATCGCCCAGAAGAAGGGGCCGCCCAAGGTGGTCGCCGACGACGAGGAGCCCGGGCGCGGCGACGTCGAGAAGCTGCCGGGGCTGCGCCCCGCCTTCCAGAAGGACGGCACGGTGACGGCCGGGAACGCCTCGTCGATCAACGACGGCGCGGCGGCGCTGGTGCTGGCGGCGGCCGAGGTGGCGGCGGCGCGCGGCTGGAAGCCGGTGGCGCGCATCGTCGGCTCGGCGGGTCACGCGCAGGCGCCCGAGTGGTTCACCACCGCGCCCGCGGGGGCCATCGAGCGGCTGCTCGGCAAGATCGGCTGGAAGAAGGAGGACGTCGACCTTTGGGAGATCAATGAAGCCTTCGCGGTCGTCTCCCTCGCCAACAACCGGATGCTGGGGCTCGACCCGGCGCGGGTGAACGTCTGGGGGGGCGCGGTGGCGCTCGGCCACCCGATAGGCGCCTCGGGGGCGCGCGTGCTGGTGACGCTGCTGTCGGCGCTGCGCGACGCCGGGAAGCGGCGCGGGGTCGCCTCGCTGTGCATCGGCGGCGGCGAGGGGATCGCGCTGGCGGTCGAGCGAATCTGACGTTACCTTGGCGCCAGCCATGTCGGCTCCTCTCGAGGGCATTCACCGCGTCGGCGTGATCGGCGCCGGACAGATGGGACGCGGGATCGCGCAGCTCGCGGCCGGGCAGGGGTTCACCGTCACGCTGGCCGACGTGGGGCGCGACATCGCCGAGCGCGGGCGGGCCACGGTGGCCAGGCAGCTCGACAAGCTGGT
>DASZVW010000827.1:0-10031 GCA_035546895.1 Polyangia bacterium | reverse complement strand
CAAGATCCCGAGCTTCCTGGTCAACACCGCCGCGCAGATCATCTACACCTTCGTGGTGGGCGGGCTCGCCACCTGGATGCCGACCTACTTCGTGCGGGTGCGCCACCTGCCGCTGGCCACGGCCGACATGGCGTTCGGCGGCGTGCTGGCGGCGGCGGGGCTGGTGGGGACGCTGATCGGCGGGCGGCTCGGCGACCGGATGGCGGCCCGCCACCCGTCGGGGCACTTCCTGCTGGCGGGCGCCTCGCTGATCCTGGCGCTGCCGTTCGCGGTGGTGGGGATCGTCGCCCCCTCGCCTGCTATCTTCTGGCCCGCGATGTTCGTGGCGCTCACGCTCCTTTTCCTCAACACCGGGCCGCTCAACGCGGCGATGGCCAACGTCCTGCCGGCGCAGCTGCGCGGCTGGGGCTTCGCCATCAACACCATGGCCATCCACCTGCTCGGCGACGCCGCCTCGCCGACGGTGATCGGCCTCGCCTCCGACCGCGTGGGCCTGGCGCTGCCGGTGCTGGTGACGGCCACCCTCCCCGTCCTGGCCGGCTTCGTGCTGCTGGCCGGCCGCCCGGCGCTGGCGCGCGACCTCGCGCGGAGCGGCGTCCGATGAGCGACCTTTCGCGCGAGCTGGAGGCCGCCGCCAAGATCGCGCGCGAGGCGGCCGTGCTGGTGCGTGGTTATCACCGAAAAAAACTGGTCATCGAGGCCAAGGCCGGCAACGAGCCGGTCACCGAGGCCGACCGCGCGGCCAACGCGCTGATCGTCGAGCGGCTCGCGGCCGCCTTCCCCGACGACGTCATCCTCTCCGAGGAGCTCCCCGACACCGGCGCGCGCCTCGGGCGGCGGCGGATCTGGATGGTCGATCCGATCGACGGCACCAGCGACTTCATCCTGGGGGACACCGGGTTCGTGGTCATGATCGGCCTCTGCGTCGACGGGCGCCCGGCGGTGGGCGCGGTCGCCCACCCGCTCACCGAGAAGGTCTACGCCGGGATCGTGGGGGTCGGCTCGTGGGTCGAGGACGCGGCGGGGGCGCGCACGCCGCTCCACACCTCGAGCATCGCGCGGGCGCCGGGGATCCGGCTGGTGGCGTCCAAGACCCACCGCACCGGCCGCATCGATCGGATCAAGCGCGCGCTGCAGATCGAGGACGAGATCAACGTCGGCAGCGTGGGCCTCAAGATCGGCCTGGTGACCGAGGCGACGCGCGACCTCTACGTCTACACCGGCGGGCGCACGAAGATCTGGGACACCTGCGGGCCGGAGGCGGTCCTGCGCGGCGCCGGCGGCGTCATGACCGACGTCGACGGCAACCTGCTGGTCTACGACCGCGAGGACCTCTACAACCGCCGCGGCATCGTCGCCTCCAACGGCGCGCTGCACCCCTTCGTGATCGAGACCCTGGCCCCCTACGTCCGCACCACCGACGCCTGACCACTTCGTCTCCATCCAGCGCCCCGACCGCCCAATCGCGGAGTCGAGGCGCAACGCGCGAAGGCCGTGGCGGGAGATTTCTCTCGGCGACGGAGCCGCCGCAGGCCGCTCTGATCGTTCGCGGCCGAGGTGATTCCTTCTCGCGGAGTCGACGAGAGAAATCTCCCGCCGCGGCCCCTCGCCCGAAAAGCCGAGCGGAGCACGGACCAGGAGCCTACGTCCCGGCGATCATCATCTCCGACACGCGGAAGCTCGGGCACTGCACCGCCGAGCGGGTGTCGAGGTCGTCGCCCAGGGCGTCGACGCGCTTCCAGAGGTCGTCGAAGCCGAGCGAGACGGTTATCTCGGTCACCGGGAAGGCGCGGGCGCCGTTCTCGATCCAGAAGCCGCCGGCCCCCTGCGAGTAGTCGCCCGTGGCGGCGTTGAAGCCGAAGCCCATCAGCTCGGTGACGTAGAGGCCGCGGTCGAGGCGCTCGAGCTCGGCGGCCGGCGTGCGGCCGGCGCGCAGGATGAGGTTGGAGATGCCGACGTGCGGCCCGCCGCCGATCGCGCGCGTCGCCGAGCCGGTCGAGCGGCGCCCGAGCTTGCGCGCGGCGTAGACGTCGCAGAGGAAGGTGCGGAGCTGCCCGCCGGAGATGAGCACGTTGGTGCGGCTCGGCAGCCCCTCGCCGTCGTAGCCGCGCGAGCCGGGGCCGCGGCGGATCAGCGGATCGTCGACCAGCTCGACCAGCGGCGAGGCGACCGCCGTCCCCTCGCGCCCGGCGAGGTAGGTGCTGCGCCGCCAGAGGGCGCCGCCCGAGAGCACGCCGGCGAGCTGGCCGACCAGCCCTCGCCCCGCCTCGGGCGAGAAGACCACCGGCGCGGCGCCGGTCGGGATCTTGCGCGCCCCCAGCTTGGCGAGCGTCCGGCGCGCCGCCTCGAGGCCGATGGCCTCCGGGTCGCCCAGGCCGGCGGCGAAGCGCGCGGCGCTCCAGTAGACGCCGTTGCGCTTCTTGCCGTCGGCGTCGTCGCACATCGGCTCGACGGCGAAGGAGACGTGCGTCCCCCGCGCCGAGCCGGAGAACCCCGCCGAGGTGGCGAACGCCGAGGCGCCCACCGTCCGCCCGAACACCGCCCCGTCGGAGTTGGTGATCCGCTTGTCGTGCTTGAGCGCGGCCGCCTCGCCGAGGCGCGCCCGCCGCAGCCCCTCCGCCACGTCGAGCGAGAGCACCGCCTCGTCCCAGAGGTCGAGGTCGGGGACCTCGCGCGCCATCTCCTCCTTGGCCGGCAGCGCGCCGGCCGGATCGGGCTCGGCCAGCCCGGCCAGCTCGACGCTGTCGCGCGCGAAGGCCGCCAGCGCCGCCGGCGCGAAGTCGGAGGTGTAGGTGAGCGCCGAGCGGCCGTCCTTGAGCACCCGCAGCCCGAGCGCCCGGCTCCCCGCCTCCTTGACCAGCTCCGTCTCGCCGAGCCGGACCTTGACCTCGAGCTCGGTCCCGTCGCGCACCAGCACCTCGGCCCCCTCGGCGCCCGCCTTGAGCGCCAGCGCCAGCATCTGCTCGGCGAGGCGCTGGCATTCCTTGGGGTCGGGCAGCCGCCGGCCGCCGCTCTCCACGCGCGCGGCGCTCATCGGGTTTTGGTCCCGCCCACGGTGATCTCGGCGATCTTCATGGTCGGCGTGCCGATGCCGACCGGCACCGACTGCCCGTCCTTGCCACAGGTCCAGGTCCCCTGCGACAGCTCGAAGTCGCCCCCCAGCATCGTCACCTTGCGCAGCACGTCCGGCCCGTTGCCGATCAGGTTGGTCCCCTTGAGCGGCGCCGTCAGCTTGCCGTCCTCGATGAGGTAGCTCTCGGTCAGCGCGAACACGAAGTCGCCGTTGGAGATGTTCACCTGCCCGCCCGCGAAGCGCTTGGCGTACACGCCCCGCTTGACCGAGCGAATGATCTCCGCGGGGTCGTCCTTCCCCGGCGCCAGGTAGGTGTTGGTCATGCGGGGGAGCGGCTCGTGCCGGAAGCTCTGGCGGCGCCCGTTCCCCGAGGGCGTGGTGCCGAAGTGCTTCGACGACAGGCGGTCCTGCATGTAGGCCACCAGCACGCCGTCCTCGATGAGGACGTTCTTCCGCCCCGGGTTCCCCTCGTCGTCGACGTTGATGGTCCCGCGCGCGTTGTCGACCGTCCCGTCGTCGACCACCGTGCAGAGCGGCGAGGCCACGCTCTGGCCGATCCGGTCGGCGTAGTTCGAGGTCCGCTTACGGTTGAAGTCGGCCTCCAGGCCGTGGCCGACCGCCTCGTGCAGGAGGATCCCCGACTCGCCCGCCCCCAGCACCACCTCCATCGGACCGGCCGGCGCCTCCACGGCGTGGAGCATCCCGATCGCCAGCCGCGCCGCCTCGCGCCCGTGCTCCTCGGGGCTCTGCCCCGGGCGGGCGAAGATCTCGAAGCCGTAGCGCCCGGCGCCGCCCGAGCGCCCCACCTGCCGCTGCTTGCCCGCCCCCTCGCCCTCCTCGGCGACCGCGCTGACGCCGAAGCGGATCATCGGCTGGCTGTCGCGCGCCAGGTGCCCGTCCGAGGTCACCACCAGCACCTCGCGCTGCTCCTCCGCCAGCGAGGCCTCGACCCGGACCACGCGCGGATCGAACGCCCGCGCCGCCGCGTCGGCCCGCCGGAGGAAGGCGATCTTGTCGGCGCCCGGGCGGGCCGCCGTCGGCTCGGCGACCGGGTAGCGATCGGCGAGCGAGACCGGACGCACCGCGATCGGCCCCGGCGCCGCGCCGCTGGAGGCGATCTGCGCCGCCGTGCGCGCGGCCTCCAGCATCCGGTCCTCGGACAGCTCCTCGGTGTAGGCGTAGCCGGTGGCGTCGCCGCGCAGCACGCGCACGCCCAGCCCCAGCGTCACGCCCCGCCCGACGGTGCGCACCCGCCCGTCCTCGAGCACGAAGTCGGCGCCCGAGCGGTGCTCGAAGTAGAGGTCGGCATAGTCGCCGCCCGAGCCGAGCGCCGCCGCCAGCAGGCGCTCGGCCAGCGCGGCGTCGATGGCGGCCAGCGGCGAGATCGCCGCTCCGTCCGCGCCCGCGGCGCTCATCGCCGCGCCTCCTGCGGGCGGCCCGGGAGGCCGGCCAGCGCGCCGTCGATCGCCGCGGCCGCCTGCCGGATCTCCGCCTCGCGGCCCCCCAGCCAGACCCGGCCGACGGCGCCGAAGGTGACCACCTCCAGCATCGCCACCTCCGCCCGCTTCTCCGCCTCGTTGGCGGCGAACGCCGCGTAGCCGGCCGGCTGGACCTCCAGCGTGTAGAGCGTGTCCCCGTCGAGCAGCATCTGGCCGTGTCGCATCCGGTTGATCATGGCCGATTGGTGACCGTCGATGCCAGTGATGATTTCCCGCGACAGCGCGCGCGGCGCCAGGCGGTCCCCCTCGCCGACGCCGAGCTTGCCCAGGATGGCGGCGGCGGCCGCCCGCACCTCCCCCTGGTCGAAGGCGTGCAGCTCGAGGAGGCCGTAGGCCCGCTCGACGATCTGCATCCCGGGCGTGACCCGGGCCTGCTTGAGCGCCACGTCGGTGAGGGTGTTCACCGCGATGCCGGGCGCGATCTCCACCACCAGCGCCGCCTGCCCGTCGAGGGGGAGGAGCCCCTGCGAGACGGTCTGCAAAAATCCGGCGACCTGCGGCTGGAGGACGTCGAGGAAGGTGAGGGCGCGCAGCTCCACGGGGCGGAAGTATCGAGGATTTCCGCCCCGGCCGCTACGCGGTCGTGGCTAGTCGCGCTCGGGCGGGATGCCGAGCTCGCCGCCGGTGTCGTCGTTCTTGATCTTGGCCAGGCCCCGCACCTCGACCTGGCGGATCCGCTCGCGGGTGAGGTTCAAGATGGCCCCGACCTCCTCGAGCGTGATGCCGCCGCGGTCGGCGACGTCGAGGGAGCAGGTCTCGGCCATCTCCCACACCTCGAGGTGCGGGAAGTTCAGCTTGATGGCCCCGGTCTCCGGGTTCACGTCCAGGTAGAGGTGGTGCGAGCAGGAGACGAACGGGCACGGGCGCGCCATCTGCGAGCAGTGCTCGCGCATCGCCGGCCGCTCGACGTCGTCCGGGTAGACCAGCAGCTCCGACAGCCGGCGCTCGTCGCGCGTCAGCCGCTTGGGGGCGATGGTCTTCGAGCGCACCCGCCCGTCGCGCCCGGCGGAGTGCACCTTGCGGCGGATCCGCGCCACCTCGGGCTGGGGCGCGTCCTCGTCCTCGAAACCGGCGGCGTCGTGGGGTCTCAACTCGTCGCTGTCATCCAATTCATCCATGGGCTCCTCCTCGGTCGGTCGGCCTGGCCACGGGTCAATAAAGGTCGCTCCCGGCGGCCGTCGCGCCCCCCGCGGGCGACTCGGCGGCCTGCGCCGAAATCCTTCGTTCCAGACTGCTGATCCGGCGGACCAGCTCGCCGGCGGCGCGCTTGGCCTCGCTGATCTCGCGCTCGAGCTCGCGGCGCCCCTCCGGATCGACGGCGGGCGCGCGCGCCTGGCGCTCGAACCCGGCGATGAGATCGCGGAGATCGTTCTCCACACCTTCGATCTCGTCCTTGAAGCGCGCGAACGAGCGCTGGATCTCCTCGATGGTCCGATCGGCGGCCATCATCCCCTTGACCACGTTCACCCGGCGGATGACGTGCGCCGGGTAGAGGCCGCACGACCCGCGGTGCTTCCCCTTGCGCCCCACCCGCACCGAGCGGGGGAGGAGCCCGAGCTGCACGTACTTGCGCAGCGTGGCCTCCGAGAAGCGGATCCCGCGGGTCTCGAAGACGTCGACGATCTGCCGCGAGGTGAGGCCGTTCGGCCAGGCGCGCTCGATCTCGTCGATCTCCCGCTCGTCGAGCAGCCCGCGCGTGGCGGGAGAAGTCGACATGAGAGTTCGCTTCATTGTAGGGTGTTCAAGCTAATCTATTGAATAGAATCTCCTCAATAGAAAAATCACTGTGAATCTGTTCAGCGCGCCTCACGAACGGCCGACACCGACTGTTCGCGCACCGTCGGAGGAGGCCCTAAAACCCGTTCCTCGTAGTCTTGGTCCGGGCCCTATACTGCGCGGGAAATGAAGGGCCTCCGCCTCGCCGCCGCCGCCGCCGCCCTGCTGGCGCTCGGCGCCGCCGCGCGCAGCGACGGCGCCACCGCCAACCGCGACCGCCGCTTCTTCAGCGCGCGCGCCGGCGTGGGGCTGGAGGCGCCGCCGGGGTGGAACCTCTCGCTGCACACCGGCTACCCGACCGTGCTCTGCCTGCTCATCCACCCGGGCGGCAGCCGCATCTCGCTGGCGGTCGACGCCGCGGTCACCGCCGCCGACGCCGCCGCCCTCGCCGCCGAGAGCCGTCCCGGCCTGGCCGCGCAGGGGATCGAGGTCACCGGCGTCGCGCCCGGCCCCCGCGGCGGCGTGCTGCTCGAGGCCCGCTTCCCGCGCCGCAACCAGGCGCTGCGCCAGCTCTACCTGGTGCGCGCGGTCGAGGGGGGCGCCCCGCCCGCGCGGCAGGCCGTCGTCCTCACCTTGACCACCACGCCCGCCGATCTGGCGGCGGCCGGCGCCGCGCTCGACTGGGTGATCGCCCGGCTCGATCTCGAAAAGCCGCTGCCGCCCGACGACAGACCGGCCGACCGCCCCGACGGCGGCCGGTGAGCCGGCCTAGCTGGTCAGCTTCCCGCCGGCGAAGAGCGGCGGCAGCTCCTCGCGGATGAGGCGCCCCAGCGCCGCCGTCCCCTCGGCCCCCACCGCGTCGACCGGCGGGCGCCCGTAGGGGGCGTCCATGTACTTCCAGAGCTTCTTCCACCAGCGGATCGGGCCGCGATCCGCGCAGCCGAGCCGCCGGTCGGCCGGATCGCAGTAGAGCCGCACGTGCATGTGATCGTCGTGGGGCTCCGAGTCGGTCGGCTCGTGGATGATGTACGCCGCCCGCGCCAGCAGCGCCGGATCGTCGCCGGCCGCCGCCGCCTCGCGCAGCAGCGACGCCCCCAGGCTCCGCTGCATGAAGATCCACTGCACCTCGGCGTCGGGATCGCTGAGCAGCGCCCGCACGAACGCCCAGTTCCGGCGGGCGTCGAACCGGTCGGCGGGCACCGGCCGCGCGGGCGGACGGCTCCCCTGCGGCGGCGACCAGCGGACGGCCCGCCCGTCGGGCCCGAAGTGCAGCATGGCGTCGGTGAGCCGCGCGGGCCGCCCCGCGCCGTCGAGCGCGTAGTAGAAGACGTCGACGTCGCGCCCGTCCTGGTGCGACCGGTGCTGCACCGACTGCCCGCCCGCCCGGTGCGACAGGTCGCCGACCGAGGCCGTCCCCCCGGGGAGCTCCCGCTCGACGGTCCGCGCGGCGCGCGCCACCGCTTCGACCAGCGTCTCGGTCCCGTAGTTCGCGTGTCGGGTCCGCCAGGGCGCCGGCACCGCGTAGCCGTCGCCGTCGAAGGGGAGCAGCACCGGACGCCGGAGCGTCCCGTCGCCGCTCGTCCCCAGCGAGGCGCTGGAGAAATTCATCGCCAGCGGCCCCGCGCACCCCGCGCCCGCCGCCAGAATCGCGACGATCACGAGCGCGCGTATCGCGTCGGGCGAAACCGGCTGCGCCGGCCGAGCCCATCGCGGGAGGACCGGCACCCTCTCGGGGTTCCGGACTAGCCGTACGCCTTTTCGATCCGTTCCTGGTCTTCCTTGCAGCGGATACAAAGCGTGGTCTCGAGGCGCGCCTCCAGGCGCTTGATGGAGATCGGCTCGCCGCACTGCTCGCAGGTGCCGAAGCTCCCCGCTTTGATCTTCTCGAGCGCGTGGTCGATCTTCTGAAGGAAGACCTTCTCCCGCCCGCGCAGCCGGAAGGTGAACGAGTGCAGGTACTCCGACGACGCCAGATCCATCTCGTCCGGGAGATCGTCGGCGTCGAGCGTCATGTCCTCGTTCAACGTCCGCTGCGCGTTGCGCAGGATCTCCTTCTTCTTGGCGAGGAGGATGTCGCGAAAGCGTTTGAGGTCCTTCTTCTTGAGCCCTGTCCCTTCCATGAACTCCGTCCCCGCGCCCTAGGTGGAACATCCGAGGTGGGCGCCGAAATGGCCCGGTAGATTAGTCTCCCGGCCCACGATCGTCAAGGCGAACCCGGGGCCTCCCGACTCGGTCTTGACACCAGCCGGTATGCCCACTTACACTCACCCACTCGTACGACTCACGTTGTACGTCTCGTTGTATCTGGTCCCATCACCCAGTCCGGAGGCTTCGCACCACCATGGGCGGTTCCGACAAGCGCAAGCAGAGCCTGTACTTCCCCGAAGAGATGCTGAAGGAGATCCAGGACGAGGCCACCCGGCAAGACCGGTCGCTGTCGTGGATCGTCCAGAAGGCCTGGAAGATCTCGCGCAAGGAGATCATGAAGTACCCGTCCGTGAACGAGTTCCCGGGCGAAGAGGACGAGCGGGGCGCGACCGAGTAGTTTTTTGGCCGGACGAGACTTTCTGCTGATAGCCGACGCGGTGGCGCCGCTCGGCGACGGGGTGTCGGCCGTCGGCGCAAGCGGGCTCAGCCGCGCGCTGGTGGCGCTCGGCCACCGGGCGACCGTCCTCACGCTGGCCAGCGTCGAGGCCGCCAGCCGCGTCCCCGGGCTGGCGCGGCGCCTGCGCACCGTGAGCGCGACCGTCGGGGGCGCCACGCGCGAGCTGGTCCTGTTCGAGGGGCGCTCGGCGCTCAGCGAGGCGCAGCTCCTGGTGCTGGGCGCGCCCACCCTCCCGTCGCGCGCCGAGGCGGTCGCCATCCTGGCGGGGGCGACCCGCGCGCTGGCCGCCGACAAGCTGCTGGCGCCCGAGGTGGCGATCGGCTGGGGCGAAGGGTCGGCCGCCGCGCTGTCGGCGACCTCCGCCGCGACCCGGCTGTTCGTGCTGCCGACCGGACGCACCGGCGCGCCGCTGGCGGCCGACGAGACCGCCATCCTGGGTCCGCTCCTGCTGGGCGACGACTCGGCGTCGCACTCGCTGGTGGCGCTCGGCTGCCTGGGCGCCAACGTCATCGTGGCCCCCAGCCCCACCGCCGCGCGGGCGACGGAGTCCGATCCGGGCCTGGCGTCGCGCGCCTCCGACGAGCCGTTCGTGAGCGTCCGCTTCGGCTGCGACGATCCCCCCCACGACCCGGCCAGCGATCCGGCGCTCCCCGCCCCGTTCTCCTCCGTCACGCTGTCGCACAAGGCGGAGTGCCGGCGCGCGCTCGCCCGCCGCTGCTCGCTGGCCGTCGGGCCGCGCACGCTACTGCTGACCACGGGCCCGCTCGGGCGCGAGAGCGGCGACGCCCTCCTGGGGGCGATCGAGCGGCTGGCGCCGTTCGACGTGGTGACCGTCATCGTGCCGCGCGGCGACGCCGAGGCGATCGAGCGCGCGCGCCTGCTGGCGCTCCGCCAGCCCGGGCGCGTGGCCCTGCTGCCCGGGGCCGAGGCGGCGGACGAGCGCTTCGCGCGCGGGGCCGCCGACGCCATCCTGCTCGGCGACGACCACGACCGGATCGGCCGCTCGGCGGGCCTGGCGCTGCTCTACGGCACGCTCCCCATCGCGCCCGACGTGGGCGCCAACCACGACTACCTGGTCGACTACGACGCCGGCTCCCGCACGGGGCAGGCGATCCTCTACGGCGCGGACACGCCGTTC
>DASZVW010000826.1:0-5380 GCA_035546895.1 Polyangia bacterium | reverse complement strand
AAGGTGCTGGCCCACGTGCCGCCGATCGAGGCGGCGGTGGCCGAGCTGGCCCGCCTGGTGCGCCCGGGCGGCCACCTGCTGCTCGAGTTCTACAACCCGCTGTCGCTGCGCTACCTGGCCAAGCGGCTGGGCGGCCCCGGCAAGATCGCCGCCGACGGCACCACCGAGAAGGACGTCTACACGCGCTTCGACACGCTGTCGCGCGCCCGCGGCTACCTGCCCGCCGGCGTCGAGCTGGTGGCGGTGCGCGGCGTCCGGGTGGTGACGCCCAGCTCGGCGGTGTTCCGCGTCCCCCCGCTCGGCCGGCTGTTCGGCTGGGCCGAGCGCGCCGCCTGCGATCTCCCGCTGCTGCGCAACCTGGGCGGGTTCCTGATCCTCGTCGCCCAGAAGCGGGCCTGACCCCGTGCGCCTCGAGCTTCCCCCGCGCGGCGTCCTCCAGCCCAACGACGCCGACGATCCGCTGCCGTACTACTACCACCCCTGGGTCGGCTGGCTCTACCGCCACCGCCTGCAGATGGGGCTCGACTTCCTGCCCGATCGGCCCGGCGGCCGGGGGCGCGTGCTGGAGGTCGGCGTCGGCAGCGGCGTGCTGGTCCCGACGCTGACCCGGCACTACGCCGAGTACACCGGCACCGACCTGACGCTGGCGCCCGGGCTGGAGGCGCTGGTGGCGCCCGGCTGCCGCGCCGAGTTCCGCCGCGCCGATCTCTTGCGCGACGGCGATCTCCCGGCGGCGCACTACGACGCCATCGTCTGCTTCTCGGTGCTGGAGCACATCCGCGACGCCGAGGGGGCCGCGCGGGGCCTGGCCCGCGCGCTCGCCCCCGGCGGCACGCTGGTGACCGGCTACCCGATGGTCAGCCCGCTCATGTCGCGCGCCTTCGCGCTCATCGGCTACGACCGCATCGACGACCACCACGTGAGCCCGCCGGCGCGCATCGCCGCGGCGCTGGGCGCCGTGCTGGCGCCGGTCCGCCGCGCCGCCTTCCCGCCGGCCGCGCCGGTCTCCGCCGCGCTCTACCAGTGCACCGCCTGGACGGCGCGCTAGCGATCTACATCGCGCCCCGGGGCGGCGGCAGGGGACCGCCCCCGTCCGGCGGCGGCGGCGTCGTCGCCGGGACGAACGACACGTCGCTGATGGTGAAGTTCGCCACGCAGGGCGCGGTCACGCCGTCGGTGGGGACGTCGAGCGTCCACTGCACGCCGTTGAGCGCGCTCGGATCGGCGGTCGGCTGCGGCGCGCCGCCCGCGAGGTCGGCGAAGGCGACGGTGGTCGTCCCGGTCGCCGGGACCAGCGGGGCCGAGAACGGCCCGAAGCAGCCGTTCGGCCCCGCGGCGCAGACGCCGACCGGACCGTTGGCGACCGAGTTGTCCTCGCTGGTGACGACGCCGAACGCCAGCGAGCAGGTCCCGAGATCGCCGGTGATGGTGAACTGGACGCCGGTGTAGGCGCTGGCGTCGAGGCAGGGCGGGTTGACGAAGAACAGCCCGACGCCGAGGAAGCTCTGCGTGGGATCGGTGGTGGCGCCGGGGTTGGCGCTCACCTGGATGGCGCCGAGCGAGCCGTCCGCCGCCGGGAGGGTGGTGACGGTGGGCGGCGCCAGGGCCGGGGCGTTGAAGCCGAACGTCCCGCCCGACGGGCCGGCGAAGCTCCCCGTGATGAGCGGGGTGGCGGGCGGCGTGCCGTCGCAGGAGATGGGCCCGGTGCCGATGACCAGCGTCGCCTCGGCCGGCGCGATCCGGCCGTCGCCCACCTGCTGGACGAGGACCTCGACGGGGTAGGAGCCGATCGACGCCGCCTTCGAGGTCGTCATCGAGACCGGGAGGTGGACCGTCTGGCCGGGCGCCACCACGGCCGGCGGCGGGAAGGTCGCCGACGTCACCGGGAAGAAGCTCTCCGGGGCGGCCTGGAAGGTGTCGGCCGGGCAGCTGGCGCCGTCCTGGTTGGTGATCGCCAGGTCGAACGACACGGTCGCCCCGGCCACCTCCGCCGGCGTCGTCCCCGGCGTGAGCGTGGCGATGGGCGTGCCGCGGATGCAGGTGAGCGCCTGGATGACGGCGGCCGGCGCCGCCAGCGTGTTCAGCCAGATGTCGTCGACGGTCCCCAGGAGTTCGCGCCCGTTGGCGTCGTTGCCGACGAAGATCGGCCCTGCGCCCGGCGCGATGGTCCCGGCGGCGCGGGCGCTGGCCGCGACCGCGCCATTGACGTAGAGCAACGCCTGACGTCCGTCGTAGGTGGCGGCCACGTGCGTGAACTGCTTGGCCTTGATGGGCGCGGCGATCGCCACCGTGCGGCCGTTCGTCAGCCGCAGGGCGAAGGTCAGCTTGCGCCCGTCGATGGCCAGCACGAACGAGCTCGAGGCGTCGAGCCGCTTGCGGAAGATGCTCTGCGTGCCGTTGAGGCTGTCCGGGTCGATCCAGGCGGCGACGGTCAGCCCCTGATTGAACGAGAAGTCGGGCTGGTCGGGCGCATAGACGATGTCGTCGGGACCGGCGAGGTGGATCCCCTGGCCGTCGATGCTGGCGACGCAGGTCGCGCTGACCGCCCGGAAGGCCGGGTGCGAGATCGCCGAGCCGGTGGCCGAGTCGGCGAGCTGGGTCGTCTGGGCGTTGCAGTCGTCGAGCGTCCAGAACGCCAGCGGCGAGCCGCTGCAGTCGCCGGTCGGGCAGAAGCGCGGCGGCGCGCTGCCCGCCGCCGGCGGGCCCATGGCCCCGGGCGCGACGGCCGACACGTCGCCGTCGTCCATCAGCCGGGCCAGCGGATCGCCCGCGGCGTTGTCGCCGCACCCCTGCGCCAGCAGGCCGCCGCCCACCACCGCGATCAGAAGCCCTCTCCAACAATTCGCAACGTCGGCCATTTCGCTCTCCCCGTGTGTAAATGGACCGCCCGCGGACGGCGAGCGCGATGCCACACCCAAGACGGACGAGAGGCCGTTTGTTTCGTCGGGAGCGAAAAAATCTCGGTGGGCGCTCAGCCGGTCTTCTCGAGGACCACCAGCATCCGAAATCCGGTGAGGCGAAACACGATCTCCGGGCACCACGACTCCAGCCGGTGCAGCGCCGACCAGAGCGGCGCCGGCAGCAGGGGCCCGCGCGAGAACCCGCCCGACGCCGGGTAGCTCGGCCCCGAGAGGTGCTGCACGCGCCGCAGCGTCAGGCGCGGGAAGGCCGCCGCCAGCTCCCGGCGGCGGCGCCCGAACAGCAGCGTGGGGATGGCCTGGTTGGAGTCGAAGGGATCGCGATCGTCCTCGGCGGCGGGCGCCAGCGGGTCGACCCCCAGCGCCAGCGGCTCCTCGTGAAACAGCTTATAGACCGGGAAGGAGAGCGGGCTCACGTACGGCTCGCACATCACGATCCGGCCGCCGGCGGCCAGCGCGCGCGACGCCTCCTCGAAGAACCGGCGCGGGCGCGGCAGGTGGTGGAGGACGTCGAACAGCACCAGCGCGCCGAGCGCGCCGTCGCCGAACGGCAGCGCCTCGGCGGAGAGCTCGCGGTCGTGCCAGGGGGCGCGCACGATGTCCGAGAGCTCCAGGTCGGGGATGAACCGGCGCGCGAAGCCGGGGCCGGAGCCGAGCTCGACGCGCGGCCCGAGCGCCGGCGGCGGCAGCTCGGCGGCGACGCGGCCGTACCACTCGGCGTACAGCGCCCGCAGCGCCGGGTTCCGCTCCCAGGCGCGCCGGTGCTCCTCGAAGCGCGCCAGCGTCCGCGCCCGCTGCTCCTCGGAGAGCGGCATCCGCTACACGAACTTGATCTTGCGCGCCGCCACCGCCGACATCCGCAGGAGGAGCCAGCCGTGCTTCCAGCGCGAGATGTTGGTCTCGCCGTAGGTCCGGTCGCGGTAGCGCACCGGGATCTCCGCGATTTTGAGGTTGAGGCGCGCGGCCCCGAAGATGAGATCGAAGTCGCCGAACGGATCGAAGTCGCCGAAGTAGCTCCGCCCGGCCGCGATCCGCTCGTAGTCCTTGCGCCAGAGGACCTTGGTCCCGCACAGCGTGTCCTTGATCGGCTGCTGCAGCAGGTAGGTGAACAGCTCGGAGAAGGCGACGTTGCCGAGCTTGTTGAAGAAGCGCATCGCCCCCGGCTCCATCGGGTAGACGAGCCGCGTCCCCTGCACGAAGTCGGCGTGCCCGCCGGCGAGCACCTCGTAGAACGTCGGCAGCTCCTCGGGCGGGACGGTGAGATCGGCGTCGAGGATCATGAGCGCCTCGCCGGTGGCGTGCGCGAACCCCAGCCGCACGGCGTCCCCTTTCCCCTTCCCCGTCTGCTGGAACGCGCGCAGCTTGAGCGGCCCGTCGTAGGCCTGCACCGTCCGCTGGATCGCCGCCCAGGTGCCGTCGGTCGAGTGCCCCTCGACGAAGATGAGCTCGGTGGAGGCGCCCATCACCGGCGTGCGCGCCACCGCGGCGGCGACGTTCCCCGCCTCGTTGCGGGTCGGCACGATCACGCTGACGCTCGCCTTGCGCGGCGCGGCCGCCGCCCCCCGGCTGCGCAGCACGTAGATGCGGTAGAGCGCGGCGTGGCTCATCGCCGGCGCGCGCACCGCGTAGCGGTTGATCGCCGCGCCGACCACCGGCAGGTCGAACGGCAGCAGCAGGCGGTCCTCGTGGCGGACCACCTCCAGCCCGGTGATGTCGTAGAGGTTACGGAAGTCGGCGTCCGACAGCCAGTTCGCCTGCGGCGCCGGCTGCTTGAGGCCGCCGAGCTCGGCCAGCCGCACCGGGACCTCCCAGAGGTAGCTGAAGGCGGTGAGGTAGATCCGCCCCTCCGGAGCCAGGCGCTGCTTGAGGCCGGCGAGCAGCGCCTTGACGTCGAGGACGCTGTGGCAGAGGCGATCGCAGATGACGGCGTCGGCCCGCTGGACCAGATCCGCGGGCGGCGCGATGGCGTCGCCGACCTCGAAGGCGATCTCCGGGTGGCGGGCCTTGGCGCGGGCCACCACCTCGGGCAGGTAGTCGATCCCGGCCCGGCGCGCGTTGGGGAGCGCGGCCAGGAGCTCCCCCTCGCCGCACCCGATCTCCAGCACCGAGGCGTCGGCGGGGACCAGTCGCGCCAGGGCGGCGGTCAGGTCGCGGTGCAGGAAGTCGCGCGCCGCCGGGTGGCGCGGCGCCTCGGCCGCGTGGCGGTAGTAGGCGCGCCAGGTCGCCTCCAGCGCCTCGGCCCGCGACGGCGGCCGCTCGGTCTCCGGGCCGGCGCCGGAGGTTGCGCCGAACGGCGCGGGGGCGGACGGGGCGGCCATCAGTCGTCGGTGGCGAGCGTGTAGCGCTGCTTGAAGTTCTGCCCCGGCTTCACGTTGATGCTCTCGCTGTGGTCGATCTGCATGTCCGCCCGCTTGAAGGCCAGCTTGTGCCGGCCACAGGGGATCTTGTAGTCGACGATCGGG
>DASZVW010000825.1:0-2783 GCA_035546895.1 Polyangia bacterium | reverse complement strand
GAGCTGCTGAACGCGCGCGGCTACCGCTACGACTCCTCGGTGTTCCCCTCGGCGCCCTACTACGGGGCCAAGGCGCTGGTGATGGCGGCGATGCGCGCCGTGGGACGCCCGTCGGGCGGCTTCCTCGACAACCCGCGCGTGCTGCTGGCGCCGAGCCGCCCCTACCGCCCGGCGCCGACCGCCCCCTACCAGCCCGGCGGCGACGGGATCCTGGAGGTGCCGATCGCCGTCACGCCAGTGGCGCGGCTGCAGGTCATCGGGACCAGCCTCATCCTGGCGCCCGGCTGGCTGCGCCGGCATCTGGTCGCCTCTGCGCTGCGGCGCGGGTTCTTCAACCTCGAGCTCCACGGCATCGACCTCGCCGACGCCGAGGCCGACGAGATCCCGCCCGCGCTGGTCGGCCGCCAGCCCGATCTGCGCCGGCCGCTGCCGCGCAAGCTCGCCGCGCTCGAGGAGACGCTCGCCGCCGCCCGCGCCGCCGGCGCCCGCTTCGTCACGCTGCGAGAATACGCCGCGTGACCGCACGGGAGCGCGCGCGGGCGGGACCTCCACGCTTGATCTCGGTCGGCCGTTCTGAAACGCTGCTCGCACATCGGATCCGAGGCCCGGAAGCGAGAGGTCGTCAATTGGAATGGAGCGCGGAGCGGGGGAGTCACGGTGATTGCCGCTGAGTCGGAGCAACGGCGGCTGCTGCATCTGACCAGGCTGAACCGGTACTACCGAGAGGGGTCGCTGCGGATTTTGGTCGGCGCGGGGGTCTCGATGGCGGCGGGATACCCTGATTGGAACGGGCTGAACACGGGGCTTTTGAAGAGGTGGATCGACAAGGATCCGCCCGATCCTCCCATGACCTCCGAGAAGCTCGCTCGGGAGGTGTTCGAGACGCTCGGCAGAGAGTCTGCCGCCGACTACCTCTGGCAAGTGGAGGACCCGGGTCGGGGAGGAGAGTTCTTCTCGCTGTTGGCGGCGGAGCTCTATGGGGGCCGTAATCCGGAGCAGCGGGTGGTGCCGGACGTCGCTCTCCAGATTGCGGCGATGGCGGAGACCGCTCGGATCTATACGACCAACTATGATCCCGTCTTGGAGCTTGGCCTTTCGATCCTGCGACCCGATGATCCGCGACGGTGGGTCGAGTACAGAGCCAGTCCGCAATCGACGGGACCGACGATCCGGCACATCCATGGGTGGGTGGACTCCGACGGACACTGGGGGCGCCTTCGTGCTCGCCGAGTCGCACTACCTCGAGCTGCAGAGAGCCGCCGCGGCACGCCCGAATCGCGATCTGATCTCGATCCTCGACGGCGATGGTGCCGTCCTGATCGTCGGGATGAGCCTGGGCGACGCGAACCTTCGAAGGGTGCTCTATCAGAGGAGCGTGTCCTCGTTCATGGCGGCGCCGACGTACGCGGTGGTGAAGACGACGAGCTCGAACGCCGATCCCTATCACGCTGCATATTGGCGGCAGCGGAAAACGACGCTCGTGTTCATAAACGATCACGATCTCTTGTTGCCCACGCTTCGCGACATTCAGTTCGGTGCCGCGGCGCCCGGAGAGCTCCCTCGTTGGCTGGATAGAGCGGGAAAGTGGCTGGAGGGCACAGACAACTTTACCGACGGGTGGCAACAGCTCGCCTGGACGACGCTGCGGAGCGTGTCGGCGCGGATTCGCGAGACGTATTCGATCGAACCGTCCGAGACGATCCGGATCTCGTTGTTCCGCTTGATGGCGGACGCCGGGGAGTTGCAAAAGGTGGCCAGCACCGAACCGGAGGTGGCCCGGACCGCGGCCGAGGCCAGAGCGCACGCCGTCAGACGTCGGCTCAACGTCCGGGTGGGGCAAGAACAAGGGGTGGCGGGTAACGCCTTTCTGACGGGCTTGCCGGTCGAGTCGATTGGTCGGGAAGGTCTGGACCTTCGGTTCGACGACGCGATGAAGGCGGACTGGAGCGGCGAAGACTTCGCGTCTCTGGTCGCGGTCCCGGTCTACAAGGGCCGAGAGGGACACTGGCTTCCGGTTGGGGTCGTCGTTTTGACCTCTTCCTCGGATAACCCCTTTTGGAGACAGTCACGCGGTGCGCTCAGGCTGAGTGACGCGCTCAGGCTGGTGCGGGAGGTGGGGGAACGCCTGCTGACCGACGGCCACCGCTCTTGACACACACGGTCTAGAGTGCCACGCTTTCGGCATGGGCAGTCTGAAGGAAGAACTGCGCAAGGTTAACGCGGATCTCCCTCGACCCCGAGAATCCGAAGGAATGCGTTTCGTGAAGATCGAGCAGGTGAGTCACGAGGTCTTTACGGAAGCCGACGAGTTGTTCCGTAAGGCGCTGCGCGAGACGTCCGTGACCCCACCGTCGCGGGACTCGAATTCCGAACGTTGATCTCGACGGACGCGGTCCGCCGGGCGCCTCGAGTTCGGCCGACGCTGAGCCGCGGTCGTTCGAGCAGCGTGTCCGGCTCAGCGTGATCGGCCGACGATCGCGCCGCGGGCGAGCTCGTCGCAGCGCTCGTTCTCGGGGACGCCGGCGTGGCCGGAGACCTTCACGAACTCGACGTCGAGCGGCGCCAGGCGGCGCTTGAGGCGCGCGATCAGCTCCTGGTTGGCCTTGGCCTTCCAGCCCTTGCCGAGGACGCCGATCGCGTAGCTGGAGTCGGTGTAGACGCGCAGCCGGCGCGCCGCCCCCTCGCCGCCCGCGAGGTCGATCCCCCGCTCGATGGCGGTCAGCTCGGCGATGTTGTTGGTGCCGACGCCCAGGTATTCTCCCTTCTCGCGCCGTTGCCCCCCG
>DASZVW010000824.1:0-2982 GCA_035546895.1 Polyangia bacterium | reverse complement strand
CCAGGCCTCGGCCAGGGCCGCCGGGACGAGCGCGGCGTGTGCGACCCCGCCAGTGCACCAGAGCGGGCTCGCCAGCGAGAGGCCGCCGTCGAGGGCCCAGCGGCGGCCGGCGCGGGCCCGCCCCGCGGCGCCGAGCTCGAGGCCGGTCCCGGCCTTGTTTTCGCTGGCGGTGTCGATCGGCAGCAGCACCCGGGCGTAGGCGGCGAGCGCGGCGCGCGGCCCGTCCGCCAGGAGGTGGTGATAGCCGAGCGTCGCCGGGCCGAAGGCGGCGCCGGCCCCGGCCAGCCCCGCGTCGTCGAAGTACCGGTAGGTCAGGAGATCGACGGCGATCGAGACCCAGCCGCGCGCGCCGAACCGCCGCCGCGCGCGGAGGGTGGCGCTCCCCACGATGTCGCCCGAGAAGTCGGGGGCGGCGCTGTGATCGGCGAGCTCGCCCCGCAGGCGCAGCGAGAGGTCGGAGCCCGGGCAGGCCTCGGGGACGGCCCCGAAGTCGGCCGGCTGCTCGGCCTGGGAGCCGCCGGCCAGCGGCCCCTCGGCCGCCTCGTAGCGGCTGGGGCAGGCGTCGCCGGCATCGGCGCGCGCCGGCGGGGCGGCCAGCGCCAGCGCGAGCCGGAGGCGCGGGGTCACGGCAGCCCCGGCGCCTTCCAGCCGCCGCCGTCGAGGTCGAGGAGGAACGGGTTGCTGAACGCCACCGGCCAGACCCCGGGCGCGATCGCCTGCAGGTGAAACCGCGGGGCGGTGCTGGGCGTCGGCGGCGAGAGGTCGGCGTCGGCCAGATCGGGCAGCCCGTCGCCGTCGGTGTCGTTCGGCGTGGTCTGGTCCATCCCCACCTCGACCACCACCCAGGCGTCGCCCGCAGCCGGCAGGCCCAGCGCCGACAGCGGCACGGTCCGGCTGGCCGTCTGCGGCTTGGTCCCGAACGGATCGGGGTTGGCGAAGGCCGGATCGCTCGAGAGGTCGATGGTCTGGACCTGCGTCCCGTTGAGGAAGACGCGCGCCTGGGTGATCGGGATCCAGGGGGCCGCCGCGATGGAGATGGTCAGCGTGGCGTCCGGCCCCGGGGTGAACGACTGGCCGAGATCGGGACGGTAGACGTTCGGGCCGTCGGTGATGGTGACGTCGATGACCGGCCCGTTGGTCCCCTCGAGGTGGCCGGCCCGCACGTCGGCGTCGAAGCCGTCGACGTCGAACGTCCCCTGGTCGTGTCCGCCCCAGACCAGGTTGCGCGGGTAGCCTATCCGCTCGACCGAGAGGGTGTGCGAGTCGCTGTTGGCGGTGCCGGCGCGCAGGAACCCCTGGTTGAGCATCGAGAACCAGAGCGCCCGGTAGCGCAGCCAGTCGGCGCGCGAGGCCCCGGTCATCACCTCCTCGACGTCCCAGTCGACGTTCCGGTGGTGGCCGGGGCCGTTCGGGGCCCGCGCCAGCGCGTTGGCGGCGAAGGTGGCGCGGTCGCTGGGCGTCTGGGGGATGGGGTCGTTCGGGTTGTAGCCGATCGCCTGCGGGTAGCCCTGGTCGCGGCCCAGCTTGGCGGCCAGGTAAGGGTGATTGAGCTGGCGCACGCCGGCGGCCGGGTTGACGAACACCTGGTCCATGTCGTCCATCAGCTGGCCGGGCTCGCGCAGCTCGGACCAGGGGGCGCCGTTGCGGGTGCTGAAGAAGTCCGGGGTCAGCGGCCAGAAGTTGAAGTGCCCCAGCGTCTTGGGGAACTTGTCGCCGGGGACGTAGTACCAGAGGATGTTCGGCGTCTGCTCGACGCCGGGGATGACGACCAGGCCGCCGGTCTCGTTCAGCGAGGCGAGCGTGCTGGCGTAGTTGGTGACCACGTTGTGATCGGTGGCGATGATGACGTCGACGCCGGTGGCCAGGAAGCTGACCACCCGATCGAGGTCGGGGATCGCGGAGTCGAAGCTGGCGCCGCCGTGCACGTGGAAGTCGCCGGAGACGACCCCCGCCGGCAGGAGCTGGGCGGCCATCGACTCCACGACCAGCACGACCGACGCCGAGGCCCCCGCCGCCAGCGTGACCTCGGCGCGATCGAGGCTGGCGAACGGTCCCCGCGTCGCATAGACGAAGTAGTGGCCGGCCGGCAGCGCCACCTGGAACTGCCCGTTGACGGTCAGCGCGCGGTTGCAGGCCGGCGAGCCGCCGTCGGGCGGGCCCAGCATCGGCGTGCAGCCCGGGAACAGGCTGTACATGTTGGGGACGGGCGCGTTGGTCAGCGACGGATCGTCCGCCGGGACGACCACCAGCTCGGCGTACTTGGCCGGGACGCCGGGCGAGGACTGGACGACCACCGAGAGCTGGGCCGAGGCGGCGATGCTGAGGTCGCCGAGCTGCGCGTCGGCGGCGCCGACGACGAACGAGCTCGGCGGGGCGGCGGGGAGGCCGAAGGCGTAGGGCTGGACGCGGTAGCTCCGGTTGGGCGGCAGCGCCACCTGGAACGTCCCGTCGGTGGCGGGGATGACCTCGTTCCAGGGGGTGACGTGCGCGGGGTCGTCGAGGTCGGGCGCCGGGGCGGGCTCGTAGAACAGCAGCGAGGCCGCCCGCCCCGACTGGCCGTCGACCGGCGCGCCGTTCGCCACCACCCGGCCGCTCACCGTCACCGCGGGCGGATCGCCGTGGACCAGCGTCCGGACGCGGAGCGCCTCGGCGACCGCGGGGGCCAGCCCGGCGGGCGGCGCCAGCGGCGGCGCGCCGAAGCCGGGCCCCGGCTCCGCCACGATGAACCGCTCGAAGTGAAACCCGTCGCCCGACTCGGTGACGGCCAGCGGGACCCCGGCGGCGGTCAGCGTGGTGCTGTTGAACCCCGCCCCCTGCGCGCGATCGCAGGAGACCACGGCGTACGAGGTGTCGGGCGTCGACTGCGAGCGGGCGGCCAGGAACGGCCACTGCCGCCAGGCCTGATCGATCTCCGTGAGGTCGAGCGGCGGCTCGATGAACCCCAGCCCCTCGCCCGGCACGAACGGCAACAGGCCGTTGTCG
>DASZVW010000823.1:0-18371 GCA_035546895.1 Polyangia bacterium | reverse complement strand
GGCCATCGTCGCCTCCGAGCGGAGCGCCTTCCTGGTCGCCGCCGCGGTGGCGGCGCTGGGGCTCGCGCTCGTCCTGCGCGGCGTGGCCTCGCCGTTCGTGGCCACCGCCACGGCGCTGCTGGCGATGGCCGGCGCCACGCTGGGGCTGATCCCGCTCCTGCAGGCGCGCCAGCTGGCCGCCGCGCGCGGCGTGACGCTCGACTTGCCACGCTACCTCCACGCGCGGATCGACACCGAGGGGCCCGGCCAGCCCGATCGGACCGTCCCCTACGCCACCGTCGACGGGCGCCCGCTGTCGCTCGACGTCTACCTGCCGGCGCCGCGGCCGGCGACGCCGGGGCGCGCGCTGATCGTGGTCCACGGCGGGTTCTGGCAGCGCGGCCAGCGCGGCGAGGCCTCGCTCGCCAGCCGGCGCTGGGCCGATCTCGGCTACACGGTGTTCGACGTCGACTACCGGCTGGCGCCGCAGCCGAACTGGCAGACGGCCGTCGGCGACGTCAAGTGCGCGGTCGGCTGGGTGCGGCAGCACGCCGCCTCGCCCGACTGGAACGTCGACCCCGGCAAGCTGACCCTGCTCGGCCGCTCGGCCGGCGCGCACCTGGCGCTGATGGCCGCCGCCACCGCCGGCGAGCCCGACCTGCCGCCCTCCTGCGGGTCCCCCGACGCCGCGGCCGACACCTCGGTCGAGTCGGTCGTCTCGCTGTACGGCCCGACCGACCTCACCTGGGCCTACGACCACCCCGCCAACCTGCGCGCCGCCGACAGCCCGGCCATGCTGCGCGCCTTCCTCGGCGACGCCCCCGCGCGCGAGCCCGACCGCTACCGCGCGCTCTCGCCGACGGAGCGGGTGACCGCCAGGGGGCCGCGCACGCTGCTCGTGCAGGGGGGCCGCGATCAGTTCGTGGCGCCCGATCAGGCCGAGCGCCTGGCCGCCCGCCTGACCGCCGCCGGCGTCGCCCACGACGCGCTCCTCATCCCCTACGCGCAGCACGCCTTCGACTTCGTCCCCGGCAGCTTCTCGAGCCAGATCTTCGAGGCGACGCTGCGCCGGTTCCTCGACGGCCGCTGACTCAGACCGGGGCGTCGCCGCCGGCGCCCGCCTCGGCGAGCGCGCGCGCCACCGCGTCGGCCAGCGCCCGCCGGCGCTCGGTCAACCGCTGCGCGATCTTGAAGTGCAGCGCCCGCAGCGAGACCGCCCGCCAGCCGGCCGCGCCGTCGCGCACCAGCTCCTCGAAGCGCAGCGCCAGGTAGCCGCTGGCCGGGCCGGCGAGGAACACCGGCGGCCCCCAGAGCGCGCCGCAGGCCCAGCCGACGGCGATCGCCTCCGCGGCCCAGGCGGCGAACAGGAAGACCGCGCCGGCGAGCAGCTTGACGGTGCTGAGGACGTCTTCGTCCTTCGTCACTTTGCGGGCGACGGCGCCGGCCAGCCGGTAGGGGATCCAGCCCATCACCGCGCCCAGCGCCGCCACCGGCGCGGCGACGACCAGCTTGGCGAGCGCGGCGGCGATGGCGCCCGGGCGGGGCGCGGTCAACTCGAGCGCCCAGGGATCGCGCACCCCCAGCCGCCGCAGCGTCTGCCAGTAGCCGCGCGCCTCGGCGACGATCGCCTCCAGCCGCGCCGGATCGCGCGCCCGCATGCGGGCGTAGGCGGCGGCCAGCTCGCGCGCCCGGCGATGCCGCGCCGCCGGGTCCTCCGGATCGTCGCCGGTGGCCGGCCCCGCCGTCCAGCGGGCCACGCGCGCGATCCCGGCCAGGAGCTCGCGCGACTCCGCCTGCAGCACGATCTCGTCGAGGCGGTCGCCGATCTCGTCGGTGAGCGCGGTGACCGCCGCCCGCTCATCGCGCCCGTAGTCGGCGAGCAGCGGCGCGATGGCGATCGGCTCGCCGACCACCAGCAACACCGGCGAGCGGAAGCTGGTCTTGCGCGGATAGCTGAGGCCCACCGGCACGACGGTGACGCCCAGCCGCCCGTCGTGCGCGGCCTCGGCGGAGAGCGCGATGCGCGCGGCGCCCGTCTTGAGCGGCCGCATCTCCGGATCGGAGTGCGAGGTCCCCTCGGGGAAGAGGGCCAGCACGCCCCCGCCCGCGAGCTCCGCGCGGCAGCGGGCGAAGGACTCCTCGTTGCGGGAAGCGTCCGCCTCGCGCGGCCGGTAGACCGGGATGCTGCCGAAGGCGTCCATCGCCAACCGCCCCAGCGCGCTCTCGAACAGCGTGCTCTTGGCCAGGAACCGCGCCGGCCGCCCCAGCGCCACGCGCAGCACCAGCGGATCGAGCAGCCCGTTCGGGTGGTTGAGCGCGAACACCAGCGGCCGGCCCGCCGGGATCCGCTCGGCGCCGTCGACCGTGCGCGCCGGATAGTAGAGGCGCACCAGCGCCTCCCCCAGCCAGCGGACCAGAGCCACGAGCAGGCGCCGCATCGGGCGGATGATACGCCCGACGGCCGCGGTCAGGCGTCCGGGTGCGCGAGCAGCCGCCGTACCCAGAGGTCGGTCAGCTTCTCCTGCACGGTGTTCTGGCGCAGGCGATCGGCCAGGTTCTTCCAGTCGACGAGGTCCTGCGGCTGGTCCTGGTTCGAGCAGGAGAAGACGATCGTCTCCTTGCCGGTGGCCGGATCGACGTGCCGCTGCAGGCACTGCGCGCAGATCTCCTTCATCATGCACTGCATGGGCGAGTTGATCGACGCGATGGCCACGTGGCCGGGCTTGAAGTACCTGGCCAGGCGGCCGTGGCGCGCGTCCTTGACCGCCGCCATCATCCGATCGCTGCCGATGGCGATGACCCGCTGGCACTCGGGGAGCGGCACCCGCACCTCGCCGAGCTCGCCCGTGGCGTAGGCCTCCATCGCCTGCACCACGTTCCCCTGGAAGGCGCGGTCCTGCGGGCGGCGCGGATCGGGGAGATCGCCGGTGTCGACGCTCCAGACGATCTGGTCGGCGGCCGCCTCGATCTCGTCGACCTTGTAGATGTCCTCGCGCTTGCGGTAGGCGGCGAAGTAGAGGACGCGCCCGCCGGCGTCGCGGATGGCGCGGCCTATCGAGAAGAGGACGGCGTTGCCGAGGCCGCCGCCGGCCAGCACCACCGACTCGCCGGGCGGCGTCTCGGTCGGCGTCCCGGTGGGGCCCATGACGACCACCGGCTCGCCCGGCTGGAGGCCCATGCAGAGGCGCGAGCTGCCGCCCATCTCGAGGACGATGAGCGAGAGCAGCCCCGCCGGCTTGTCGACCCAGGCGCCGGTGAGCGCCAGCCCTTCCATGAGGAGGCGCGAGCGGCCGGCGCCGGCCGTGCGGGCCAGCGCCTCGTAGTTCTGCAGCCGGAAGAACTGCCCCGGCTCGAAGTGGCGCGCCGAGGCGGGGGCGCGCACCACCACCTCGACGATGGTGGGCGTGAGCCGTTCGACGCGCACCACGGTGGCGCGCCAGAGGTCGTCGAGCTTGCCGGCGAAGGCGTTCCAGGCGGCGTCGCGCGCGGGCTGCCCGGCGGGATCGAGGGCGGCGATCTCGGCGGCGAACAGCGCCTCCACGTGCGGCGCGCCGTCCTTGGCCGAGGCCATCGCCCGCACCACCGAGCCGGCGTACACCGGGTGGTTGTCGCCGTAGTAGGTCACGAAGCCGAAACCTGACGTCGATCGCGTGGGCGCGGCCGGGCTTTGCCCGGATGAGCCCGTCGCGGGAGGTCCGGAACCCTTTGAGGGTTCCGGCTTGTATTGGTAGCTGGTGAAGAAGCCGACGCCGCTGCCGGCGTCCTCCAGCTTGACCGCGCCGTCCTCGCCGCGGGTCGCCTTGAAGCTCTTGAAGGCCTTGGCGCGGTGATCGATCTCGAACGACCCGGGGCGCTCCTTCTCGTAGGTGACGTTGGGCGAGGTGCCGGCGGCCACGAACAGGCTGCGCGCCGGTAGCCGCACCTTCTCGCCGGTCCCCTTGAGCTCGCCGTCGACGAGGTCGAGCCGCTCGAACTCAACCGCCTCGAGCGCGCCGCGCGCGTCGGGGAGGCAGGCCAGCGGCGACAGCTTCTCGACGAAGCGGACCCCCTCCTCGAAGAACTTGGTGATCTCTTCGTGGTTGAGGCGGTAGGCGGGGCTCTCGCCCATCCCGCGCCGGTAGACCAGCGAGACGCCGCCCCACTTCGAGACCAGCGGCGCGAAGTTGGGCGTCTCGCCCGCCGCGGCGGCGCGGGCGCGCTCGGCTTTCACCGCGCGCCCGTGCTCCAGGAACTCGCGCGCGATCTCCCGCTCCTCGGGGTCGTAGCTGAGCTCCAGCGTCGCCCGCTCGTCGTGCTCGAGCGCCTCCCAGCGGTCGAGGAACTTCTCGACCTGGATCGGGTAGTAGGCCGCCGCCTCGGTGGTGGTGTCGATGCCGGTCAGGCCGCCGCCGACCACGATCGCCGGCAGCCGCACCTGCAGGCTGGCCAGCGAGTCGCGCTTGAAGGCGCCGGTGAGCTGCAGCGCCATCAGGAAATCGGAGGCCTTGCGCACGCCCCGGATGAGGTTGTTCTTCACGTTGATGATCGTCGGCTTGCCGGCGCCGGCCGCGATCGCGACGTGATCGAACCCCAGGGCGAACGCCTCGTCGGCGTCCAGCGTGCCGCCGAAGCGGACGCCGCCGTACACCCGGAAGGTCGGACGGCGCGAGAGGTTCAGGTGCAGCGCGGTCAGGAAGCTCTTGTCCCAGCGGACGGTGATGCCGTACTCCGCGACGCCGCCGAACCCCGACAGCCGCCGCTGGTCGAGCGGCGAGGCCAGCTCCTCCCAGCGCTCGACCGCGCGCGGCGGCCAGGCGTCGGCGCCCACCAGGTCCGCGGGGAGCGGCTCGATCTTGAGCCCGTCGATCCCCACCACGCCGAACCCGGCGTTGAGGAGGTGCTGCGCCAGCGTCGACCCCGCCGGCCCCATCCCGACCACCAGCACGTTCTTGCCGGTGTAGGGCCGCGCCACCGGCTGTCGCCGGTTGAGCGGGTTCCAGCGGGTGAGCAGCCCGTAGATCTCGTACCCCCAGCGCATCGAGAGCACGTCGGTGAGGACGCCGGTCTCGGCCTGCGGGATGTTGACCGGCTCCTGCTTCTGGAAGATGCAGGCCTTCATGCAGTCGTTGCAGATGCGATGGCCGGTGCCGGGGAGCATCGGGTTGTCGACCACCACCATCGCCAGCGCGGCGATCGAATCGCCGTCGCGCCGCAGGACGTGCATCTCGCCGATCTTCTCGTTGAGCGGGCAGCCGCGCAGGGTGACGCCGATGGGGTTCTTCTTCACCCCGCCCGACTTGTCGTGCATCCCCTTCGAGCAGGAGTCCTTCTCGCGCTCGTGGCAGTACATGCAGTAGTCCGACTCGCCCGCCACCTCGCGCCGGGACATCCGCCCGTCGGTGAGGCCGAATCCGTCGCGCCGCCGCCGGTGCTCGTCCGGGCCCTCGGTGAGGTTGGGGAGCTTCGGGTCCGGGCGCCGCAGCGGGACCAGGTCCTCGAAGTCGACCGCGTGCGCGTGGCGGAACGACACCCAGCCGGCGACCGCCGCCTGCGCCGCGGGGACGAAGCGGTGCACCGCCGCCCAGCGCTCGAGCAGGTCGATCTCCGGCTGCGCGGCGCCCGCCTTCTCCCGGGCCAGCAGCGCCTCGATCACCCGGGCGACGGTCAGCTCCTCGTCGCCGGCGGCCGCGAGATCGGGGAAGGTCGCGCAGAGCTCGGCGACCGCGGCCCGGAGCTCGGCCGGATCGGCGGCCGGGACCTTGTCCTCCGGGTAGCGCTTGCAGGCGCGGCGGGCGATGAAGTGCTTCATCGCGAACACCGCCGCCTCGCGCGCCGCCGTGTCGAGGAGCGCCTGGCGCTGGGGCTCGACCTGGAACAGCCGGGCGATGAAGGCCGCCAGCGGGCGCGCCACCTCGATGAGCAGCGCCGACTCCTGCGGCGGCGTCACCACCGCGCCCGCGCAGTACGCCGCGAACCGGCCGGCCAGCGCCGGGTCGGCCGCCGCCAGCTCGGCGCGAAAGAGGGCGTCGAGCGCAGCGAGCCGCGCCGGCTCGTAGAGGTCGCCGTAACGGAAGCCTTCGATGCCGAGCGCGAAGTTGCGCGCCGGGTCCCGCGGCGCGCTTCCGGCGCCGCTGGCGAACGCGAAGTTGTGGTCCTTCAGAGCGTCAGACTCTTACGTTACAGAACTGCTGGTAGTCAATCAGCTCGATGTCTTCGGGCTTCTTGCCGTCGCCGCACACCGGGCAGGTGGGGTCGTGCGGCCGCTTGAACTCGCGGAACTTCATGGCCAGGGCGTCGAACACCAGCTGGCGCCCGCCCAGCGGCTTGCCGATCCCCAGCAGCACCTTGACCGCCTCGACCGCCTGCAGCGAGCCGATCACGCCGCACAGCATGCCGAGCACCCCCGCCTCCTGGCACGAGGGCGCCATGTCGGGCGGCGGCGGCTCCGGGTAGAAGCAGCGGTAGCAGGGGCCGCTCCAGGGCAGGAACGTCGTCACCGTGCCGTCGAAGCGATAGATGCTGCCGTCGACCACCGGCTTGCGCAGCTTCAGCGCCGCGTCGTTGATGAGGTAGCGGGTCGGGAAGTTGTCGACGCCGTCGACGATGAGGTCGTAGTCCTTGATGATGTCGAGGACGTTGTCCGAGTCGAGCCGCGTCTTGTGCTGGATGACCTTCACGTCGGGGTTCAGCTTGGCGATGGCCGCCGCCGCCGACTCGACCTTGGGCATCCCGATCCGGTCGGTCGAGTGGATGATCTGCCGCTGCAGGTTGGAGGCGTCGACGGTGTCGTCGTCGATGAACCCGATGGTCCCCACGCCGGCCGCCGCCAGGTAGAGGCCCACCGGCGACCCCAGCCCGCCCGCGCCCAGCAGCAGCACCTTCGACTTGAGCAGCTTGATCTGCCCCGCGTCGCCCAGCTCGGGGAGCATGGTGTGGCGCGCGTAGCGGAGGCTCTGCTCGGCCGTCATCACGTAGGGCCGGTCGAACGCCAGCCCGGCCCGCTTCCAGGCCGCGAACCCCCCCGCCAGCGACTTCACGTTGGTGTAGCCGAGGTCGTTCAGCGCCCGCGCCGCCAGCGCCGAGCGGGTGCCGCCCGCGCAGTAGAGGACGATCTCCGACGACTTCTCCGGCACCTGGTCCTCGATCCGCAGCTCGAGGAAGCCGCGGGGGATCCAGCGGGCGCCGGGGATCGAGCCCTCGACCCACTCGTCCTTCTCGCGCACGTCGATCAGGATCGGGCCGGCGCCGTTGCCGTCCCCCGCCTGCCCCTTCTGGGCCTCGACGGTCTTCCGCAGCGCCTCGACATCCGTCTCGCGGATCTGCGACTTGACGTCCTTCAGGTACTTGCCAAAGCTCATCGTCTCCTACGCTCCTTCGGTCTCGACAGCCCCCTTGAGATGCCGACCCGCGGCCGCGGTGACGGCGTCCAAGAGGACGAAAAGAGGGCGCATTCTGCCCGATCGGGCCACAAAGAAAAAGGCCCGGCCGATCGGGTGATCGGCCGGGCCCCAGAATGAATCGGAACGACTTACTTGTAGAACTTGATCTGGCTGATATTCAGGTTGGCCATGCAGGCGCTGGCCGTACCACCGTCAGCGGCGGCCGGGATCGTGAACTGCCACTGAATCCCAGTGAGCTGCTTCGGATCGAGCACCGCAGAGGGATTGCCGCCAGCGGTCGTGATCCAGGGCTCCTGGACCTGCGCGGCCGTGGCGCTCACCGTGGTGATCGAGGCCTGAGGCGAGTAGCACGCCGTACCGAGAGTGCAAGTGCCCTTCTTGTCAGTCCCCATGTCGTCGTGAGGAACGTCATTGCTCGAGTACTGAATCGTGCAGCCCGAGATGGTGCCGCCGAAGTCGAACTCCACGCCGCTGAAGGCGCTCGCATCGATGCAGTTGTTGAAGTAGAGCACCGTCCCGACATACTGGGGCGAAGCGGTGGCTGCGAAGTTCTCCATGACATTCAGCGTGCCACCGCTGATGGTGTAATTCGGCTGTGCGTTCCCACCATAGGTGGTCACGCCGCCCATAATCTCGACCCCCGCATCGCCCGCAAAGTCGGCGATGACCCCGTCAGCCGGCGCAGGAGTGCACGCGGAAGCGGCACCGCCGCCGCCGCCGGATCCCGTCGTACCGCCGGTGCCGGTCGTGCTGCTGCCGCCGGTGCCGCTCGTGTGCGCGCCACCTGAGCCGCCGGTACCGGTCGAGCCGCTGCTGCTGCTGCACCCGGCCGTGCCGACCGACGCCAGCCCGAGGCTCAAGAGCCCCACGAACGCCAACTTCCTGAAGTCCGTCATGTTCAATCTCCGATAGTCAAAGGGGGAGGTCGGCGCTGGGGGACCCAACGCCACGCGGATGGGCAAGTTATGCCAATCACGGCAGATGACTAGCCCAATCGGCGTTTTTTTGCAAATCGGGCCGCCGAATCGGGGCCCCGTGGCCCGGGCTCTGCAGGCGCTTGCAATCGATGGTTGGCAAGCCCCGACCTGCCGCCTATACTTCGAGCCCAGGAGAAGGAGAACCGATGTCAGTCGCAGCCACCGAGACCGAGACGAAGGAAGGCGCCCAGACCTCGCAGCCGTCGGCAGAGGAGGCGCCCATGGTGTCCCTCAGCGACAAGGCCGCGGAAAAGGTCAAGGAAATCCGCGGAGAAGAGAACATCGAGGAGAGCTACGCGCTCCGGCTGAAGGTCCAGGGCGGCGGCTGCTCGGGCTTCTCATACGACCTCTACTTCGACCAGCCCCAGGAAGGCGACCGGCCGCTGGAGGTCAAGGGCGTCAAGCTCATCTGCGACGAGATGAGCCTGATGTACCTGCTGGGGACCGAGATCGACTACGTCGAGGGCCTTCACGGCGCCGGCTTCAAGTTCAACAACCCGAACGTGAAGTCGACCTGCGGCTGCGGTAGCTCCTTCAGCGTCTAGCCGCAATGCGGTTCGCTTCGCGGACCGCTTGCGGGGGTAATTGCTCATCTTGAGCTTCACGGCACGCGGATAGCTGCGTTCTGACCGACGCGTGGGCAAGACGAGACGTTTCAGTTGTGCGTAGGCGCTGGAGGCTGGCTGGGATCGCACCGGGGGGGACCCGCGGGGATCCCAGCCAGAAGAATTCCTCTCGGATCATCGAGAGGACTGCGACGAAGCTGATTCTGTTGGGCGCGACGCCAGCCAGCCTCCGCGCGGACGGCGTTTCTGGGAAGGAGATCGCGATGCGGTTGGATCTGTCGCCCGAAGCGGTCTCGCGAATCAGACGGCGGTTCGTCGGATGCATTTCGGACATCCTCCGCAGCAAGGGCCTCAAGCCTCATCACGTGCGGACGTACAAGGTTAGTCGCGATCCGCCTTCGCGAAGAAGGTCGAAGACATCGTAGGCCTCTACCTGAATCCACCCGAGCACGCGATCGTCCTCAGCATCGACGAAAAGACTTCGATCCAGGCGTTGGAGCGGACGCAAATGCCTCTGCCCTTGCGGTCAGGACGAGCCGTTCGCCACACGCACGACTACAAGCGGCACGGTGTTCTTGATCTCTACGCCGCTCTCGAAGTCGCGACAGGTAAGGTGACCCACGACCTACGGGATAGCCACACGGGCGCTGATTTTCTCAGTTTCATGAACAAGGTCGTCCGCCGATATCCCGACCGCGAACTGCACGTCATCCTCGACAACTCATCAACGCACAGCACGCCGGCGATGATGGCGTGGCTGGCTGCCCACCCGCTCGTGCACTTCCACTACACCCCGACCAGCGCCTCCTGGCTCAATCAGGTCGAGGGCTTTTTCGGGATCCTGGGCAAAGCAGTCACTCAGCCTCACCAACCTCCCGTCCAAACGCTCTCTTCGCGAGCACATCGCCGCCTTCATGGTCGGCTGGAACCGATCTCCAACGCCGTTCGAGTGGACCAAGCCTGCCCGCGCCATCATCGCCTCCCACCGCCGCATGCTTGATCGCATCTCAACGGCGGTGCACTAGACGGGATTAGAACCCGCCATTCCAACGGGTAGCGGCGGAACTGGACCACTGCGGAAAGTTCGTTACCGCATCGTTGGTGATCGTGAACGTCCCGTCGCCGTTCGACAAGGCGATTGGGACAGTGGTCCATCCTGATCCGCCCGTGAGCAGGATGTCCGTCTTTCCGTCTTTGTTGAAATCGCCATAAAAATGGCCGGAATTGGCTATAAAGTTTGTCGATGACCAATCCACCCAGTTGCCAAAGTCAGTCGTTACCGCGGACGTCAAGAGTTCGAATGTTCCGTCGCATTTGGAGTGAAGCGTATAGATATCTGGTCCAGCGAAACCAAAGAACACATAGTCCGTGCAGCCGTCCCCATCGTAGTCGCCTATACCGCTTTCGGCAAAGCCGTTCATAGTATTAGTACCAGACCTTAGAGCAATAGGAGGGTAATAGGCCTGGTCCTGCGGATCAAACCAGAATGCCTGATTGGTGTTGAGTGCGACGGACGAAGGCACCATGCGAAAGGTGCCGTTTCCGTTGGAAAGCGCTGCACATTGAAAGGTGCTCGGTCCGAGGGTAGCCAGGTCGTCGTATTTGTCCTGGTTGAACCGGCCCGAAAAACCGGCAAACGATGGGAAGCCCGAACACTGGCCCGAGCTGCTGAGGTTCGCGGGCACCTGATAGACGACATCAAATGACCCATCGCCATTGGACAGCGCGACATACACGTTGTTGTCGCCCTGCTGGTTTTGCGTTCCGTCCATTACCGCGAAGTCAGAGGTCCCGTCACCGTTGTAGTCGCCGACCACTATCGCTCCGAACAGCGCCGCTCCCAGAAAGTGACCGTCTATTGCTTGGTTCGTGACTCTGAACGTGCCATCGCCGTTCGAGAATGCGACTGGCAACGTGCTCCAACCTGCGTACCGATCGTATGGAATGAGGGCTATGTCGCTCCGCTGATCGCCATTGAAATCGCCGACATATGGGATAACGCCAAGCGTGCGAGCGAATTCCGTGAAGGTTGGCGTCGATGCGTTCGTAAAAGTAAACGACCCATCGCCACTCGAAAATGCGACCGGGATCGTGGACCAAGAATTGTAGGCCGAATTCAGCGATATCCAGTCGGTTGTTCCATTGCCATCGAAGTCTCCGGTCACGTTCCATGCGTTGTTCTGACTGGCGTAGTCATTAAACTGCGTCACTGGGCTGTTGGTGACCGTAAAGGTGCCGTCGCCGTTTGACGTTGCAACGGGGATCGAGCTCCATCCATTGCCTCCGACAAGCGCTACGCCCCGCGCGCGGCGCGCCTGAACGTAGATAATCCGCGAGGCACCTGCCATTTCGGGCCCTAACTCGCAGAGGATATTGAATGTAAACGGCGTGGCCTGTGACTGCGCTGGAACAGATACGGAGATATCGACCGTCGAATACCCAGTGAAGGCCCAGTTGGAGGTGCCGGTATAGTAGGCGCCGTTTGTTGGGTTGGCCGCATAGACGGTGCAGCCGCTGTTTTGTCCACTTCCGGCAGCATAGATCGTCCAGGTAGCAGTCAATCCGTTCGTGCCTACCGGAAATGCGCCGAGCGGCGCGACGGCGAAGTGACCGCTGTTTGAATCATCGTTCTGGACACTGGCGGGTGAGGCAAAAATGTACGGGCTGTCGGCGGTTCCCCAAGGCTTGAAATCACTGGCGACTGCGTCCTCCACATCGGCCATAGCGTCGGCGGCCATTAGGGAGACAACCAGGCAGACTCCGATAACACCCAGTCCTCTATCTATCGACATTGGCCAAGTTCCTGGACTAGAAAGTCTGCTGAACGTAGATAATCCGTGAGGCATCGGTCGTATCTGGCCCTAACTCGCAGAGGATGTTGAACGTAAACGGCGTTACTGGCGACTGCGCTGGAACAGATACGGAGATATCGACCGTCGAATACCCAGTGAAGGCCCAGTTGGAGCTGCCGGTATAATGGGCGCCGTTTATCGGGTTAGCCGCGTACACGGTGCAGCCGCTACTTTGTCCGCCGCCGGCGGCATAGATCGTCCAGGTGGCCGTCAGCCCACTGGGGCCCACCGGAAACGCACCGAGTGGCGCGACGGCGAAGTGGCTGGCGTTTGAATCGTCATTCTGTACACTGGCCGGCGAGGCAAAGATGTGTGGACTGTCGCCTGTTCCCCAAGGCTGAAAACTGCTGCCGGTCGCGTCTTTGGCGGTCGCATCCGGAGATGTGCCAAAGAACAGCATCAGGGCAAAACCTATGGAAAACAACAAGAGCAGCGTCCGTCGCATAGCATTAGCTCCTTGAGTGCGGTGGCTGAAAGACCGCGTTACGGTGTTGCCGAGCAGGGGAGCTGTCAAGGCAAGGGAGATGGAAATTGCTAAACGACAATGTACGTACCGGACCTGACGTCCATGTGTAAGCGACTGTGTGAGTCGTCACGTTGGCAGTGCCGATGAGGGAATAATGATGGCCATCGAGCCTTTCGACATGCGGGTCGTAAATGCGCTCTCGAGGCTGTCTATTACGAAGCGTCGGAAGCGCGAAGGTTCGCGCGAGAGTCTGTGGCGAGTCACTCGATGCTGCCGTCGTTCAGCGTTCGAATGCAGGTTGAGCGCGACCCAGCCTGTCAAGCCGACGGCGCCCTAGTACTACTGTGTTAGTAACCACGGGTCGCCCCACAGGCGTGGCAGCAAACGAGGTGGCGAGCGAGGATTCTGGCGATGAGTCGTCGGAGAGAGGTTATCGACGCGGGGTTGTGACGCTCAGGCCGGAGTGGGACTTCCCCGCGGGAGGAAACCTCGGGGTACTGGAGGGGCTTTGAGGAAGGCGAGAGGGCCGGGGGGGAAAGCCGAGCTCGCTCGGCTGCCAGGAACGCGTAGGCGGCGATGCATAAGGCCCGCGTCGCCTCAACGGGCGTGCCAACGGCGGTCATCTCGCCGTCGCGCCCTTCGTCGCCGTCATCCAGCCGGATCGAAATCCGCCTCGGCCACGCCATCAGGAACGCCCGCTAACAATAATGCCGTCGTCGAGAGCTTCTTCGGGACGCTGAAGCGCGAGCTCATTCACCGCCGCAGCTGGCCGACGCGCCGAGAGGCCGCCGACGCAATCCACGAGTACATCGAGGTCTTCTACAACCGTCGTCGTCGCCACACGACTCTCGGCGGCAAGGCGCCCGCCGTTTTCGAGGCCCTTGCGGAAAGGCAGGTCGCTCAGGCAGCGTAACGAAACCGTCCACTGAATCGGGGCAGGATCACACGCCCTACCAGACCATCTGCGAGGCCTGGACCCGCGAACCTTCTCCCATTCAAACTCAACCCGCACCACCTCATCCCGGGACCGTACACCTAGCCGCAATGCCGATCAGCTAAGTTAAGTGAACGGCATTGCGTCTAGCCGGGGATCTCGTCTCGCTACACCGCCCTGGCGTCTGGGCGCCGAGGTGAAGGATCTCTATGGCTTGCGGTATGGTTAGCCATATGAATATGAAGACGACCGTACAGATTCCGGACCTCCTCTTCGCATCGGCCAAGAAGATCGCCCGCCGGGACCGGACGACCCTGGCAGCGCTGGTGGAAGAGGGACTCCGCAAGGTCGTCGGTGAGCGCGAACGACCGGCGAAGCGGTTCCGGCTGGAAGACGCCTCCGTGGACGGCGAGGGGATGAACCCCGAGTACCGGGGCAGTTGGGACGCGGTTCGGGACGCGGTCTACAAGAGCCGCGGAGCTTGAATGGCCGACGTCTACGAACTCCTGGCGCGCGAGCTCGGGCGCGAGAAGGTCCTCCGGACGCCGGAGGCGTTCGAGGTCTACGGCCGCGACGAGTCGGCGCTCGGCTTCTTCCCGCCCGACGCCGCGGTCCTCTGCGAGTCGCGCGCGGAGATCGAGCTGGTGCTGCGCCTGGCCGCCGAGCACCGCATCCCGGTCACACCGCGCGGCGCCGGGAGCGGGATGACCGGCGGCGCGCTGCCGGTCCGCGGCGGCATCGTGCTCTCGACCGAGCGGATGACGCGGATCCTCGACGTCAGCCTCGACGACCGGATCGCGGTGGTCGAGCCGGGGGTCATCAACGGCGACCTGCAGGCGGCCGTCGAGGCGCAGGGGATGTTCTACCCGCCCGATCCGGCCAGCCTCGCCTTCTGCTCGCTGGGGGGGAACGTGGCCGAGAACGCGGGCGGCCCGCGCGCCTTCAAGTACGGCGTCACCCGCGACTGGACGCTCGGGCTGACCGTGACGTTGATGGGCGGCGAGACGATGCGGCTCGGGCGCAAGACGCCCAAGGGGGTGACCGGCTACGATCTGACCGCGCTGTTCGTCGGCAGCGAGGGGACCTTCGGCGTCACCAGCGAGATCACGGTGCGCCTCATCGGCCGGCCGGAGGGGGTGGGGACCTTCATTGCCGTCATGCCGGACGCCATCGCGGCCGGCCATGCGGTCAGCGCCATCATCCGCCGCGGCTACCGGCCGCGGGCGCTGGAGCTGCTCGACAAGGCGGCCATCGACCACGTGCGCCCCAAGGCGGCCTTCAGCTTCCCCGCCGAGGCGGGGGCCATCGTGCTCGTCGAGCTGGACGGCGAGCCCGACGGGATGGAGGCGGCGGTGCTCCGCTGCGGGTCGGTCTGCGAGGAAGAAGGGGCGCGCGAGGTGATCGTGGCCCGCGACGACGCCGACCGCGAGCGGCTCTGGCAGGCGCGGCGGCTGGTCTCCAAGTCGCTGCGCGCGGCGCACGCCTTCAAGGTCTCCGAGGACATCGTGGTCCCGCCGGGCGCCATCGCGGAGATGCTCCGCCGCTGCGACGCCATCGGCGGGCGCCATAACCTCCTGATGGCGACCTTCGGGCACGCCGGCGACGGCAACCTGCACGTCAACGTGCTCACCGACGAGGACCACCGCGAGCCGGCGGTCGCCAAGCGGATCGAGGCGGCGCTGGGCGAGATCTTCCGCGCCGCGCTCGACCTCGGCGGCACGCTCTCCGGCGAGCACGGCATCGGCATCGCCAAGGCCAAGTACATGGCCTGGGAGCAGTCGGCCGAGGTGATCGACTGGCAGAAGCGCCTCAAGCGCCTCTGGGACCCGGGCGAGCTCCTGAACCCCGGCAAGATCTTCGGCGCCGGCTGAGCGCGGCGATGAAGCTTCGCTACCTCACGCTGTTCGTCGCCGATCTGCCGCGGACGCTGGCCTTCTACGAGCGGGCCTTCGGGCTGACGGTGTCGTTCGCGCACGACGCCGGACAGTACGCGGAGCTGGCCACCGGCACCACCAAGCTGGCGTTCGCGGCGCACGCGCTGGCGCGCGAGGTGGTCGGCGCGCCGTACGGCGCCGCCGCGCCCGAGAGGCCGCCGCCCGGGTTCGAGATCGGCCTCCAGGTCGCCGACCTGCGGGCGGCGTTCGCGCAGGCGAAGAAAGCGGGCGCCGCCGTCGTCGCGGCGCCCCGGAAGATGCCCTGGGGACAGGAGATCGCCTACCTGCGCGATCCGGACGGGTTCTTGCTCGTGCTCGTCGAAGGGGAGTGACGCCGGCGGGCGCGGCCGCTACTTGACCTCGATCCCGTCCTCGTCCTTCATCCGATCGATCTTCGACTGGCACTGCGCCTTGATGTTGGCGCGCATGCGGGGGTTGCTGTCGTGCAACGACTCGTCGAGGATCTCCGCGTAGGTCTTGCACTGCAGGCCGGCCGGGTCCTGCTTGCAGAAGTGGTTGCGCACGCGCTCGCAGGGGTTGCGGCGGCTGTCGACCATGACGAACGCCAGCTCGACGGCGCCGGCCGCCAGCGCGCCGAGCGCGATCGCCCGCAGCGCGCGGAACCGCTTCTTGTAGTGGTTGACGTCGATCTGCTCGGCTTCGCGCCGGATCTGCTCCAGCTCCTCGGGCGTCTCGTCCATGGGACTCGCGCCCGATGTTATAACGGCGCGGCATGGCGCGCGCGGCTTTGAAGGTCTTGAAGGTGATCACCAAGGCGAATCGCCGCCCGGTCCGCGGGAAGTGGCCGCCCGATCCGGCGCGGGTCAGGGCCATCGTGGAGGGGCTCGATGAGCTCTACCCCGACGTCGACTGCGAGCTCGACCGGGAGACGCCGTTCCAGCTGGTGGCCGCCACCATCCTCTCCGCGCAGTGCACCGACGAGCGGGTCAACATGGTCACCCCCGAGCTGTTCCGCCGCTACCCGACGCCCGAGGCGATGGCCCGCGCGCCGCTGCCGGCGCTGGAGAAGATCATCCGCTCGACCGGCTTCTTCCGCCAGAAGGCCAAGAGCCTCAAGGGGACGGCGACCGGGATCCTCGAGCGCTTCGGCGGCCAGGTGCCGAGGACGCTGGCCGAGCTGACCACCCTCCCCGGGGTGGCCCGCAAGACCGCCAACGTGGTGCTGGGGACCGCCTACGGCCTGGCCGAGGGGATCGTGGTCGACACCCACATCCAGCGGCTGGCGATGCGGCTCGGGCTGACGCGCGCCAAGGAGCCGAAGGGGATCGAGCAGGACCTGATGAAGGTCCTCCCGCACGAAAGCTGGATCCGCATGGGGCACCAGCTCATCTGGCACGGGCGGCGCGTCTGCTTCGCGCGCAAGCCGAACTGCGCCGAGTGCACGCTGGCCTCGTTCTGCCCGTCGGCGGGCCTCGAGGGCTGAGGCTCAGCGGCCCGCGGGATCGCCGGCCGGCGTCCCCGAGAGGAAATAGACCTCGTCGTAGGCGCAGGTGGCGTCTTTTTCCGCCGGCTGCGGGTAGTCGACCAGCTTCCCTTCGTAGTTGCGCAGCGTCCACTTGTCGGGGCCGCGCGCGACCACGTAGTCCGGGCCGATGGGCACCTTCCCCATGCCGCCCGGCGTGTCGATCACCAGGTGCGGGATGGCCAGCCCCGAGATGTGCCCGCGCAGCTCCTGCATGAGCGCGATGCCGGTCTCCACCGAGGTGCGCAGGTGCGAGGTCCCGGCGGCGACGTCCCCCTGGAAGAGGTAGTAGGGGCGGACGCGGCAGCGGAGCAGCTCGGTGAAGAGCTTGCGCAGCACGGGCGCCGAGGAGTTCACGCCGCGCAGGAGCACCGTCTGGTTGCCGAGCGGGATCCCCGCGTCGGCCAGCTTCCCGCAGGCGGCGCGCGCCAGCGGCGTCAGCTCCTTGGGGTGGTTGAAGTGGGTGTTGATGTAGAGCGGGTGGTACTTCTTGAGCATCGCGCACAGCTCGTCGTCGACGCGCATGGGGAGCACCACCGGGACTCGGCTGCCGATGCGGACGATCTCCACGTGCGGGATGGCGCGCAGCGCCTTGACGATCTCCTCGAGCCGCGAGGTCGAGAGCGTGAGCGGATCGCCGCCCGAGATCAGCACGTCGCGGATGGCGGGCGTGCGGCGGATGTAGTCGAGCGCGGCGTCGAGATCGCCGCGCGTGATGGGCGACTCTTCCTTCCCCACCAGGCGCCGCCGGTTGCAGTGGCGGCAGTAGATGGCGCAGCGATCGAGCGCCAGCAGCAGGCAGCGATCGGGGTAGCGGTGAAAGATGCCGGTGGCGGGCGAGTGGCTGTCCTCGCCCAGCGGGTCGACGAGATCGCCCGGCTCGTTCACCAGCTCGCGCGCGCGCGGGATCACCTGCATGCGGACCGGGCAGGCCGGGTTGTCGCGGTCGATGAGCGAGAAGTAGTACGGCGTCACCGCCACCCGGAAGCGCCCGGGCGCGGCGTCGAGGCCGGCGGACTCCTCCTCGGTCAGCGGCAGGAGCCGCGCGATCTCCTCCTTGCCGGTGATCCGGTGGCGGAGCTGCCAGCGCCAGTCGGCGAAGCCCCCCTCGTTCGCGCCGTCGACCACCGGGAGCGCCAAGGTCGCGCGGTCGAGCCCGATCGTCACGCGTCCCCGCCCGCGTCGACGCGGCCGCCGGCGCCCGAAACGCCGCCGGCGCCCGAAGCGCCGCCCTTGCCGCCCGTCCCCGCCGCGCCGCCGGTCCCGGCCGTGCCGCCGGTGCCGCTGCCGTCGGTGCCAGACGTGCCGCCGGCCCCCGTGCCGCCGGTCGCAGACGCGGCGTCGCTCCCGGCGTCGGCCGGTTCGGGCGTGCCGCCGTCGAGGGTGACCACCACGATCGTCTCTCCGCCCACGTTGATGGCGTCGAGGGTGGCGGTTCCGCTGGCGATCGTCAGCCCGCCCGCGCTCGCCTCGACGATCACCGTCACCGGGCCGGTCAGGCTCGGCGCGAGCTCGACGCTGAGGCTGGTCGGCAGCGCGATCGCCGCGCCACCCTGGGGCGTGACCGTGAAGGTCCGCTCTCCCCCCTGGGACGCCTCGACGGTCACGCTGAGCGAGGTCGGCGCCACGGCCGGATCGCCGGCCACCTCGACCAGCAGGATCGAGTCGGCGCGGTGGCAGGAGACGAGGACCGTCGAGGCCGCGACGGCGGCGACGGGGACGAGCGCGCGGTAACGGGCGGGGCGCATCAGAACTTGTAGTTGCCGAGGGCCGTCGCGGGGGGCGTGGCCCCCGGCGTCCG
>DASZVW010000822.1:0-7788 GCA_035546895.1 Polyangia bacterium | reverse complement strand
TGACGGCGGTCGGGCGCTGGCTCTCGGCGGCGCTGGCGGCGCGGTTCGACGCCGCCGAGATGGGATCGCCGGGCGGCCTCGGCGGGACCTGGGGGGGCGAGCTGCGGCTCGCGCTCGGGCAGGGGGCGCTGGGCTTCGCGGTGAGCGCGGGGGTGCTGGCGCCGACGGTGAGCAGCTTCGGCTCCGTCGCCGTCCGGGAGCAGCGGTTCCCGCTCGCCGCGGTGGTGTCGCTGGGGCGCGAGCTGCCGCGCGGCCTGCGCCTCGCCGGCGAGCTCGGCCTGGCGGTGGTGCCGTTCACCCTGCGCGGGGAGGGGCTCGACACGGTGGCGCCCGCCACCCGCCTCGACGTCGGCGCGCGCCTGGGGGGCGAGCTCCGCTTGCCGCTGCTCGCCGAGCACCTGGCCCCCTTCATCGGCCTGCACGCCGAGTACTTCCCGCGCGACTACGCCTTCGCCGTCGATCCGCTCGGCGACGTGGGGACCTCCAGCCACCTGTGGCTCGGCGCCTCGCTGGGCGCGGCGTTCGAGGTCGACCGGCGGCGCTAGCTCATTTGTTTTCCACCGCCCCTTTCGGGGCCGCGCGACGGGTCCCACCTTCTCCCAAGCAGGGGAGGTGCACCATGCTGACTGAGAGAACCGAGCTCGAGCTGGCGTCGCGGTGGGGCTGGGTCGTCTGCCGTGGCGTGGTGGCCGTGTTGTTCGGACTGCTGGCCTTCTCGCAGCCGGCGACGGTCGGGCTGACGCTGATCCTGATGTTCGCGGCCTACGCGTTCGTGAGCGGCCTCGCGGCCGTGGTGAGCGCGGCGCGCGGCGGCCGGGAGGCCGACCCGCGCTGGGGGACGCTGCTCGTCGAGGGGCTGCTCTACATGGCGGCGGGGATCGTGGCGGCCCTCTGGCCGGCCTCGACCGGGCTGGCCTTCCTGTGGGTGGTCGCCGGCTGGGCCGTGGTGTCGGGCGCGCTGGAGATCGCCAGCGCGCTCCGGCTGCGCCGGGTGATGGAGCGCGAGTGGGCGCTCGGGCTGGCCGGGGTGCTCTCCATCGCCTTCGGCGCGCTGGTGCTGGTGCGGCCGCTGGCCGGCGGGCTGGCGATCGTGTTTTGGCTGGGCGCCTACGCGATCGTCTTCGGCGTGCTGCAGATCGTGCTCGGCGCGCGGCTGCGCGCGTTCGCCCGGGGGCACCAGGACGAGCTCCCCTTTCGCAAGCTGCGCCAGACGACCTGAGGTGGGCGGGCGGCTTGCGGCGGGCGCGCCGGTTGAGGCAAGCTGCCGCGCATGAAGACGCTCGCCAAGGTTCTCGCTCTCCTCGGGATCGCCACCTTCGCCGCCTCGGCGCGCGCGCAGATGGGCGACCCCACCAAGGTCACGCTCAAGACGACGCCGGTCGCCGGCGGCATCTCGATGATCGAAGGGGCCAACGGGTTCGCCGGCGGCAACGTGGCGGTGTCGGTTGGCGACGACGGCGTGTTCGTCATCGACGACGAGATCGAGCCGATGACCGCCAAGCTGAAGGGCGCGCTGGCGGCGCTGTCCAAGAAGCCGGTCCGCTTCGTGGTCAACACGCACTGGCACATGGACCACACCGGCAACAACCCCGCCATGGCCGCCGCCGGCGCGGTGATCGTGGCCCAGGAGAATGTCCGCAAGCGGCTCGGCGTCGACAACGTGCTGCACATGGGGTCGCAGGAGATGAAGATCAAGGCGCAGCCGGCGGCCGCGCTGCCGGTGGTCACCTTCACCGACGACGTCACCTTGCACGTCAACGGCGACGACGTGCACGTCATCCACGTCGCGCCGGCCCACACCGACGGCGACTCGATCGTCCACTTCACCAAGGCCAACGTCATCCACACCGGCGACACGGTGACCGCCAGCTACCCGATCGTCGACATCGACAGCGGCGGCCGGTTCGAGGGGTTCATCGCCGCCGCCGACAAGATCCTCTCGCTCTGCGACGACAACACCAAGATCATCCCCGGCCACGGCCCGCTCATGACCAAGGCCGACGTGGTCGCCTACCGCCAGATGCTGATCGACGTGCGCGACAAGGTCGGCAAGCTGCTGGCCGCCAAGAAGACCGCCGATCAGATCAAGACCGCCAAGCCGCTCGCCGACCTCGACCCCAAGTGGGGCCAGGGCTTCATCAAGGCCGACTTTTTGATCGACGCCGTCGTCAAGACGCACCCCGCCCCCGAGACGGGCAAGGGGAAGCGCAAGGCCGCCGCCAAGTAGCAGGAGAGGGTTAGATCGGGCTGTTGAACGCCTGGATTTCCTCGATATACGACCACCCGTCCGAGTTGCCAGTATCGAATCGGACTTGAATTTGGGTGGTGGTGATCGGCGAGAAGCGGAACGTTCTCTCTTCCGTGCCGTCCGGCGTGGTTGGTGTCGTCCAGTTCAGGACCGGATTGGGTTGGTCGTTGTTCGTCACAATTGTCTGCCAACCGCTTCCGTTCCAGTACTGCAGGGTCAAGGAGCCGATCGTCCTCTGACCTACCGTGAGGTAGGACACGACAGGCATGCGGAGAACAATCTTGTTGATCTCTACCGCCGAGGATCCCCACGTGATCCCCACCGTATCGGGATAGCTCGTCTGCGTCCCGTCGTTCCAGTAGCCCCAAGGGATATCGGGGCGACCATTGTTGGCCGCAGACACAGGATATCCAGCGAGGGACGACGAGGCCGTCGCGGTCCCACCCCAGTCGCCAAGCGCGAGATCCGGACCACTCATCTTAGTTATCCCGAAGAGCGGCGCCGCGGCCGTGGCCACGTACCCGGCCGCGCCGCAATAGACGCCGCACGAGCCAGAGGCATACAGGTTATAGGCCTCATAGGGACCGACGCTTTGTCCATAGTTGGCGAGGTCGATGATGGTCTGTCGGGCGAGAGACGGATTGACCTGGGCGATGGCGTAAGCAATCCAACCTGACGGCGTTCCCCAGAAAGCGCCGTTCTGATACGTACCTACTGGCTCTTCCGTTGCCGGAACAAGCAGGTAGTCCCAATATTCTCCCGGGGTAAGATGACGAAATTGCCCGTTCTGGGCCAGACCCGCGTAGTTGGCGACGAGCCAGTTGGCAATGTCGGTGGTGTGGGGGCCCGCGACGCCCAAGAAAACGGCGAATGCGCTGCCCCACACGTCGAATTGTCGATCGTCGACGGTCGCCGCGTAATAGAGGCCGGTCACTGGATCCGCGAGCGATTGGACGGCGCCGAACACCGTGTTGGCGGTGGTCCACCACGTATTGGCCGACGCCGTGTCCCCGACTAGGTCGAATAGTGTGCCGAGACACTGGCTCGCGTCGTAATACAGGAGGGATGTGAATAGCTCGTTTCCGGTCTTTTGAATAGTATCCGTAAATCCATAGCTGGTGTGCGGAGATGCCGGATCGATGTAGACCAGATTGCCGGACATCGGGATGGAGTTCATTCCAGCGACGAGCTGGCTCTTGTTGTTGTTGAAGAGCGTGAGATCTCCGGTAAATTGGTAGTATTGGTACACCGCCTTGACTAGGAAAGACGGATTGTCCGTCGGCGGTAACTGGCCGGTGATGACGGAATAGACGGCGCTCCCATCCAGGTTGACGCGATCGGGAATCGCTCCGTCGGCGCGCTGGCCCGCGATCAAATAATTTATGTTCGCGGCAGCGTCCGCCGCTCCCACCCCTTGGGGCCGCCCCTCCAGCATGTACTCGAAATCTCGGGTCCAAAGCGCGTCATAGTGCAACGCATCGTCCGGCGTGTAGAGCGTCGTGTGGTTGCTCGCCATCGCGTGTGACCCTGCCTCCAGGCTCGTCGCTTCCCCTTCCAGCCAACTGACGGCGGCGTCATAGTCGATGATCTGGGTCGTGTCGTAGACCTCCAGCTCGTCGAGGTAGGACCATCCGTCGGAGTTGCCCCTGGAGAAGACGACTTGGACGGCCGTGGTGCTCACGGGATTGAAATAGAACTGCTTCACCTGGCTTCCGTCCGCCGCTATCGGGACGACCCAGCTCGAGATGGGGTTGGGCTGGCCGTTGGTAGTGGCAATCGTGGTCCAGGTCCCACCGTTCAGGTACTGTACCTCGATTGGGCCCACCGTCCGTTGCCCTAGCGTCAAATTGCTGGCCACCGGCATTCGCAGCGTGACGCGACCTATCGTTTGTGCGGAGCTCCAGCTGACCTTCAACGTATCAGGATAGGAATTGTTCGTATTGTCGTTCCAATAGCCGCCGCCGGTGGTCGTCTCGAATACCCCATCGTTCGCCCCCGTCGCGGGATAGCCGCTCAGGGACGAAGAGGCGGTGATGGTCCCGCCGTTGGCAGCAAGCGCCAGGTTGGGCGCCGCGCTGGCGCCGGCGGGGAGCGCGAGAGTCGCGGATGCCACGGCGGCGCTCACCCAGCGCCGCGTCTTCGCGCTGCCGCCACGGGAAGCTCCGATGTCCTTTGCAGAGTGGGCACGACTGATCGGGTTCATGGGCGCTCCGTTCTGTGGGCCTGGTATTGCGTATCACGATGAAGTCGTCAACGATGAGAGCACGGTACGGTAGGGGTCGCAGGGATTCAACAAACATCGTTGCGACGAACTCGTTGAGGGCAGAAAACACACATAGGGGCTGGACTCTATGCCTTGACGTTGCGCCGATTGATATCGGCGAGAGGCGCACGGTTTCGAAACTTCGGCGCGTATTCATTGTGAGCGTTGGTGTCGAGATCGAAACGATCTAGCGACGTGATGTAACCCCAGGAAGCGGTGCCCGTGGCGCGGCGCACACCGCGCGGCATTCGGGGCTGGCGAAGCGTGTGTCAGCGTACGTGTCGGCCTGCTGGTCCGGTGCCGATCTCGACGCACGCCTCTTGCACGAGGCAGCGGCGCCCGAAGGGGCGTTCACCAGCCGAAAGGAGATTCAGATGAGAACAGCACGAATTGTTTCCGTTGCGCTGTCGGCCATACTTTGGACGGCGCTTCACAGCTCGGAGGCGCAGGCCCAGGTCTCGACCTGGCATTCCTGCAGCGGCAGCGAGCCGGCGGCCGACGAGGTCTACATCTACGTTGACGCGAGTTTCGGTGGCAGTTGCGCGGCTTTGTACGTCGGGTTCTATCCTCTCCCCGGAACAGGTTCGGGAGAATTCGGTCTTCCGAACGACAGCATCAGCTCGATCAAGGTTGGAAGTGACGTCCGTGCTCGGCTCTTCGCAGACGCGACGTACGATGGGTCGTTCACGATCATGACCTCCGGCGACTACTCGACGCCGCCGACCGGGTGGAATGACACCGTTTCGTCGATCCGTGTCGAGGACGGATCGCGGTCGACGACCTGCTCCGATCTGGTGGCCGGAGAATTTGCCGTATTTCGTGACGCCGATGAGGGGAGCGACTGTGTGGTCCTGCAATATGGGTCGAACTATCCGACGCCATCGGACATGGGGATCGCGAACGACAGCATCTCGTCGATCGCGCCGGGCCCTACCTACGAGGCCGACTGCGGTCCGGACGAGGCCGGATCGTATGACGTGGAATTGTATAGTGATGTCGACTACGGAGGGACGGGTTTCAACGTCGGGTCCGGCGGGGCCGACGAAGACTTGAACACCTTCAACGACGTGACGTCGAGCATCACGACCTTTGCGATCTGCCTCGGCTGACGCTCCAGAAACGAAACCGTCGGCCAGAGCTGGCGAGTCCCAGCGGCCGGTACTGATGCGAGCGGAAAGGTCTGTCCGACTAGCCCGTCAAAATGGTACCGGCCGCTCTGAGCATGACCGATGGCTGTGGGTTTCGAACCTGCAGATCTTTTTCGCGGCCGGTGCGTCTGACCGGGCATGAGCCAAACGAGCTGCGGGCCGCGCGACGCCGTCGACGAGATCGAGATCAGCTCCCCCTGCACGGTTCCGTGGGACGGGATGCGGCGGACGCGCGGGGACGAACGGGTGCGGTTCTGCGGGCAGTGTAAGCAGAACGTCTACAACGTGGAGGCGCTGGGGCGCGGCGAGGCGCGGCGCCTGATCGCGGCGCGCGAGGGGCGGGTCTGCGTGCGGATCCTGCGGCGGCCCGACGGGACGGTGGTGACGGCCGACTGCTGGGCGCGGCTGCGGGCGGCGCGGCGGCGTGGGCTGCTCCCGTTCCTGGGGACGCTGGTGCTGGTGGGGTTCGCCGAGCTGGGCGCTATCGGCGCCGGCCTCGCGCGGCTGCGCGCACTCATCGGCGGGCCGCCGGCGCCGCCGCCGCGGCTCTCGCTGCCGGTGGTGGGCCAAGCGCCGCGCCCGGCCCAGCCGCTGGTCCCGACCATGGGCGCGCCGCCCCCGGTGCCCGAGAAGCGCCACTACCTGATGGGCAAGCGGGCGGTGGCGCCGGTCAAGCTGGAAGACCTCCTTTAACCTCGGCCGCGCGCCGGTCCGCGCGGGGCGCGCCCGATGTCGGGGCCGGCGGGGGCGTGTTATGAGTGGCGGATGCTCTACCCGGACATCGTGCAGTCCGTCGGGCGGACGCCGCTTGTCGAGCTGCGCCGCCTCGACGCCGGGGGCGCGCGGGTGTTCGTGAAGCTGGAGGCGCGCAACCCCTGCGGCAGCACCAAGGACCGGGTGGGCGTGGCGCTGATCGAAGACGCCGAGCGGCGCGGGGTGCTCGAGCCGGGGGCGCGGCTGGTCGAGCCGACCAGCGGCAACACCGGCATCGCGCTGGCGTTCGTGTCGGCGGCCAAGGGGTACGCGCTCACGCTGGTGATGCCGGAGCACATCTCGCAGGAGCGGGTGGCGCTGCTGCGCATGCTGGGGGCGGAGGTGGTCTTCACGCCCGGCTCGCTGATGCGCGAGGCGGTGGCCAGGGCCGAGGAGATCGCGGCGGCGACCGGCGCGGTGATGCTCCAGCAGTTCAAGAACCCCGCCAACCCCGAGGTCCACCGGCGCACCACCGCCGAGGAGATCTGGGCCGACCTCGGCGGCGAGATCGACGTCTTCGTCTCGGGCGTCGGCACCGGCGGGACCATCACCGGCGTCGGCGAGGTGCTAAAGGCGCGCCGGCCGGGCTGCCGCGTGGTGGCCGTCGAGCCGGCGGGCGCGGCGGTGCTGTCGGGGCGCCCGGCGGGCCCGCACCACCTGCCCGGGCTGGGCGCCGGGTTCGTCCCCGAGATCCTGAACCGCGCCGTCATCGACGAGGTGGTCGCGGTGACCGAGGAGCAGGCGGTGCGCGCGCAGCTCCAGCTCGCGCGCAAGGAGGGGATCGCGGCCGGGATGTCGAGCGGCGCGGCGCTCTACGCGGCGCTGGTGGTCGGCCGGCGCGACGCCCTGGCCGGCAAGCGGATCGTCGTCGTCCTCCCCGACGGCGGCGAGCGCTACGCGAACAACGCCGTCTTCACCGAGCTCGCGCGCAAGGTCGCGGCGGGATCGCGCTGATGGCGTTCGAGACCCGGCGCCGCAGCATCCTCAAGTCCCTTTCCTGGCGTTTCCTGGCGGCGCTCATCACCAGCTGCGTCGTCTACGTGCTGACCGGCAAGGGGGACTTCGCCGCCAAGGTCGGCCTCGTCGACACCGGGGTGAAGCTGCTCATCTACTTCCTGCACGAGCGCGCCTGGGACCGGATAAGCTACGGCCGCGTTCCGCCGGCTCCCGACTACGAGGTCTGAGCGCGCGCCGATGTCCGACGAGGTCGAGTGCCCCTACTGCGGCGAGCCGGGCGAGATCGCCGCCGACTACGATCCCGAGATCCCCGGCGATCAGGTGTTCGTGCAGGACTGCGAGGTCTGCTGCAACCCCTGGACGGTGACGGTGCACGTGGCGCCCGACGGCGCGGTGACCGTCGACGTCGGGCGCGGCTG
>DASZVW010000821.1:0-2260 GCA_035546895.1 Polyangia bacterium | reverse complement strand
GGGCGGCGCGTTCGCTCTGGCGGTAAGGGGCGAAGGGGCCGCCGCGGTCGGGCCCCTCGTCCCAGTCGAGCCCCAGCCAGGCGAGATCGTCGAGCTGCGCGGCCTCGGCGCCGGGCTGCACGCGCGCGCGGTCGAGGTCCTCGATCCGCATCACGAAGGCGCCGCCGGCCGCCCGGGCGTCGAGCCAGGCGAGGAGCGCGGTCCGCGCGTTGCCGAGGTGGAGCCGGCCGGTGGGGCTGGGCGCGAAGCGGCCGCGGACCGGCATCGGGTGGCCGCGCCGTCAGTAGACGATCAGGGACTCGACCCGGGCGTCGCCCAGGCGCTCGCGCCCCTTGAGCAGGCCCAGCTCGACCACGAAGGCGGCGGCGGCCACCTGGGCGCCGAGCTCGCGGACCAGCTCGGCCGTCGCCTGCGCGGTCCCGCCGGTGGCCAGGAGATCGTCGACGATGGCCACCCGCGCGCCGGCCACCACCGCGTCGGCGTGCATCTCCAGCGTGTCGGTGCCGTACTCGAGCGCGTAGCTGCGGCGGGCGATCCGGAACGGGAGCTTGCCCGGCTTGCGGACGGGCACGAACCCGATCCCCAGCGCTGCCGCCACCGGGGCGCCGAAGATGAACCCCCGCGACTCGACCGCCAGGATCACCTCCGGGCGGTGGGGCCCGAGCCGCTCGACGAGCAGCGCCACCGTCTCGCGCAGCGCCGCGCCGTCGCCCATGAGCGGCGTCAGATCGCGAAACAGGATCCCCGGCTTGGGGAAGTCGGGGATGTCGCGCACGCGCGCGCGCAGCAGCGCCAGCCGCGGGTCGTCTCCCGGCCGGGGATCGAGGGGGGCGCTCATCGGCTGGCTTCCAGGGGTGGCAGGTAGCGCATGGGATCTCGGGGAATTTGGCCGCTTCGGACCTCGAAGTGCAAGTGGGGACCGGTGGCGTGCCCGCTCTGGCCCACCAGCGCGATGCGGTCGCCCGCCCGCACCGGCTGCCCCTGGGAGACCAGCAGGACCGAGTTGTGCGCGTAAGCGGTCAGCAGATCGCCGGCGTGCTTGATGACCACCAGGTTGCCGTAGCCGCGGATGGCGTTCCCCGCGTAGACGACCTTCCCGTCGGCCGCCGCGAACACCGGCGTCCCGATCGGCGCCGGCAGGTCGATCCCCTCGTGGCGCTTGCCCCAGCGGGCGCCGAACGGCGAGCCGATCGTCACCGGCACCGTCGCCAGCGGCCAGCGGAGCGCCGGCGCCGGGCCCTCCGCCGAGGCCGCCGCCGGCGGGGGCGTCTCCGCGGCCGGCGCCGCGGGCGTCGGCGAGAGCACGTAGAGCAGCGCCCCCGGCTTGACGTCGGCGTCGCGCTCGATCCCGTTCAGCTCGCGCAGGTCCTCGGCGGGGACGCCGGCCTGCTGGGCGATGAGGGCCAGCGTCTCGCCGGGGCTCACCACGTACCAGCGCCCGGGCGGCGTCTCCGGGTGCATCGGCGGCCGGCCGGTGCGGCAGCCGGCGACCAGCGCGGCGGCGACCGCCAGCGCCGCCCACAGCTCAGGCCGCCGGCGCCCCGCCACCGACCCCGAACCGGCCGAGGAGATCGACGTACCGGCAGCGCGTGTCGTAGGAGATCGAGAACGCGTCGCCGCGCCGCCGGACCAGCGCCAGCGTCTGCTCCTCCGGCGGGCCGAGCGGGATCACCAGCCGGCCGCCGTCGGCCAGCTCGGCCGCCAGCATCGGCGGGACGCGCGGCGCCCCCGCCGAGACGATGATGACGTCATAGGGGGCGTGCGCCGGCCAGCCGCCGCTGCCGTCGAACGACTCCAGCGTCACGTTGGCGGCCCCGAGCTCGGCCAGCACCTCGCGCGCGCGGGCCGCCAGCGCGGGGAGGATCTCCACCGCGAACACCTCGGCGCACAGGCGCGCCAGCACGGCCGCCTGGTAGCCCGAGCCGGCGCCCACCTCGAGCGCGCGATCGGTCGCCCGCACCTCGGCCAGCTCGGTCGCGCGCGCCACCATGTAGGGCTGCGAGATCGTCTGCTCCTGCCCGATCGACAGCGGCCGGTCGTCGTAGGCCATCGCGGCCAGGCCGGGCTCCACGAAGCGGTGGCGCGGGACCTGCCCCATCGCCCCCAGGACCCGCGGATCCCGGATCCCGCGGTGGACGAGCTGGTCGATCACCATCGCCCGCCGCGCGTCGGCGAACGCCTCGTCCTCCTCGCCTCCCCCCGCGCCCGCCCCCCCCCGCGTCTCGGCCATCGCGCTAATTTTTAGCGCGTTCGATCGCGG
>DASZVW010000820.1:0-1639 GCA_035546895.1 Polyangia bacterium | reverse complement strand
TCGCCGGGACGGGCGCCGCCGCCGGCGCCCGCCGTCTCGTCGGTCGTGTCGTCCGGCCCCGGGGTGGTCGCCGCGCGCGCCCGCCGCTCCGCCTCGTTCTCGGCCATGATCTCGCGATCGGCCTCGGTGGCCGGCGCCATGTCGGGCGACAGCATCGAGGCGGGCCGGCCGCTGAGCGGGACCTTCACCTCGTAGGCGGTGGCGATCTCGGGGAGCTGGATCTCCCAGTCGCGCTGCCCGTCGGTCATCCGGACCACGTAGCGGCTGTGGCCGTTCTCGCCGGTGGCCGTGTAGGGCGACCCGCGCAGCAGATCGGGCGGCACGCGCACGTCGGCCGGCACCACGCCGCCCGACGAGCACCCGGCCAAGGGACCGGCGCCCGCCAGCGCGAGCGCCCAAACGAGACGATGGAGATGAAGCTTCGGCATCGGTTTCACCAGTTGATGGCCACCCGCAGGCGGTACCCGAGTCCGCCCAGATCATAGTTCGCGTAGGTCGTGGGGACGACGTACATCAGGCCCAGCATCAGCGAGAGCCGGAACTTGAGGTGCACGTCGAGGCCGCTCTCGAAGTAGAAGGTGTTCCCCTGGTTGCCGGTGAACATCCCGCCCGCCTCGCCGTAGACCCACAGTTCGGGTTTGTTGAGGTTGGGGGCGGAGAGATCGTGCGAGCCGTAGGCGCCGAGCAGGATGGAGTTGATCGCCTGGCCGTTGCTGGGGAGCCCGGTGGTGAAGATCCCGGCGCTGAGCCCGAACAAGCTCGACTGGTCCTCGCCGAACTTCTCGTGGAAGCGCAGCGAGGCCTGCGCCCCCACGATGTCGCCGGTCGGCGCCGTGTACCCCATCTGCGCGACGCCCAGCGAGATGCCGTAGCCGTAGTTGGGGCGGCCGTTGATCTTCTGCTCCAGCTCGGCCGCCCGCTCGGCGCGGGTGGGGATGCGGCGCCCGGTCCGCAGCAGCGCCGCCATCGTCCCGTCCGAGCGGTAGGCGTCGCTCCAGACCACGCCGCCGTCGGAGGCGCGGAAGACCGAGGCCTCCATCCAGATCACCTGCTGGTCGGGGCTGTAGGTGAAGTCGACGTCCATGAAGGTCTTGATGCCGACCTTCTCCCCCAGCCGCCGGAGGTCGTCCTGGTTGACCGCCCCCAGCTTGAGGACCCAGTTCCCGTCCTCCACGCTGGAGCGCAGCGCCTCGCACTCGGCGCACACGACCACCTTCACCTGGGTGGCGTTGATGAGGCGGGCGACCAGCCGCGACTCCAGCGTGTGCGCGAACTCGGGGCGCATGTTGGCCGACAGGCGCACCAGGCGGATCGCCAGCGGCGACACCACGTTGGGGTCCTCCTGCCCGATCCGGCGCGCCATCTCGTCGATGATGTCGTCGACGAGCTCGAAGAAGTCGACGTTGTCGTGCGAGCGGCGGATCAGCTCCTCGACCTGACTGGGGGTGGCCGGCCTGGGCGGCGCCGGCGGCGGCGCGGGCGGGCGGATCGGCGAGCCCGAGACCGAGGTCACCGGCCGGGGGCCCCGCGGCGGCGCCGGCCGCTGCTCGGCGTCGGGCGGCGGCGGGCCGTGGTACCGGCGCGGGATCTCGGCGTCGGTCCGCTGCCGGACCTCGCCACCGTTCGGCCCGCGGCCGTC
>DASZVW010000819.1:0-3163 GCA_035546895.1 Polyangia bacterium | reverse complement strand
CCCGTCGCCGTGCCGCCGGCCCCGCCCGTCGCCATCCCGCCCGCGCCGCCCGTCGCCGCGCCGCCCGCGCCGCCCGTCGCCACGATGGCGGAGGCGCGCGTGTTGTCACCGCAGCCAATGGTGAGCCCGACGATCGCGAAGACCGGCAGAGACAGCGAGAGCGAAGTTAGACGAGAGCGGATGTCCCCCATGAAGTCTCCGATCGGCGTTTTGGCGCAGGAAGTAAAGAAATTTAGGCCCCGATTCTAGGCGTTTTTGGATGACGCGCCAGTCTGTATGTGCCGACCCGGTGATATAATTGGCCTTCGAGATGAGCACGACGGCGCTGCCCCGGCTGGACGCCGCGACCCTCGGGGGAGGCCGGGCGCCGGCTGAGCTCCTGGCCGCGCTGGAGGCGAACGTCGCCCGGGTGCTGCGGGGGAAGCCGGGGGTGATCCGCCACGCGGTCATCGCGCTCTGCGCGCGCGGCCACCTGCTCATCGAGGACGTCCCCGGCGTCGGCAAGACCACGCTGGCCCGGGCGCTGGCCCGCTCGATCGGCGGGACGTTCCACCGCATCCAGTTCACCAGCGATCTCCTCCCCTCCGACGTGCTCGGGGTGTCGATCCTCGACCCCAAGACGAACGAGTTCGAGTTCAAGCCGGGGCCGGTGTTCGCCAACCTCGTCCTGGCCGACGAGATCAACCGGACGCCGCCGCGCACGCAGAGCGCCCTCCTGGAGGCGATGAACGACGGGCAGGTGTCGGTCGACGGGCGGTCGTTCCCGCTGGAAGCGCCGTTCCTGGTGATGGCCACCCAGAACTCCGAGGAGCACTACGGGACCTACCCGCTCCCCGAGTCGCAGATGGACCGCTTCCTGCTGAGGTTGCGGATCGACTACCCGGCGCCGGAGGACGAGCGGCGGATCCTGCTCGAGTCGCCCGGGCGTCCCGAGGAGGACCTGGCGCGCCTCGACGCCGTGCTGAGCGTGGCCGAGGTGCGCCGGCTGCAGGAGGCCGCCGAGCGGGTGCACTTCTCAGCCGAGCTGGCCGACTACGTCGTCGCGCTGGCGCGCGAGACCCGCCGCTCGCCGCACCTGTCGGTCGGCGTCTCGCCGCGCGGGGCGCTCGCCTGGCGGAACGCGGCCCGGGCCGCGGCGCTGGCCGAGGGGCGCGACTACGTCCTCCCCGACGATCTGAAGAGCATGGCGGCGCCGGTGCTGGCCCACCGGGTGATCCCGGCCTCCCCGGTCGAGGCGGTGGCGCGGTCGCGGCAGGACGTCGAGCGCGTGCTCGCCGAGATCCTCGATCGCCTCCCCGCCCCGGGGTAAGGCACCCCGCATGGATCGCGTGGACGGAGCCGAGCTCCGCTCGGCGGAGTCCTTCGCGGGAGGGGGTGGGAACCCTCCCAGGGTTCCCACATGAGGAGACGATCGCCGCCGACGCGCGAGGGGTGGTGGTTCCTGGCGGCCACGGTGTTCGTGGGGGCGGTGGCGATCGACGCCGGGATCAACCTCTTCTTCCTGATCTTCGGGATGATGGCCTGCCTGCTGGCGGCCAACGGCCTGCTGGCGGCGCTGGTCCTCTCGGGGCTGCGGGTGCGGCGGGTCCTGCCGCCGGTGGTCCACGCGGGGACGCCTTACCTGATGGGGATCGCGCTCGAGAACCGCAAGCGCCGGCTGCCGTCGTTCTCCATCGAGGTCGAGGACCTCGTCGAGGGGCGGCCGATCGACAAGCGCTGCTACTTCCTGAAGCTGCCGGCCGGGCGGCTGCAGGAGACCTCCTACCGCCACACCATCGGCCGCCGCGGGCGCCACAAGCTGTCGGGGTTCCGGCTCTCGACCAAGTTCCCCTTCGGGCTGATGGCGCGCGCGCGCGAGGTGGCCGACCCGGCCGCGGTGGTGGTCTACCCGGCGCTGGCCGCGCTCCCCCCGGCGGTGCTGCGGGCCCTCCCGGCGCCGCCCGCCCCGGCGCGCGAGCTGGGGCCGAGCCGGCAGGGCGAGCTGGCCGGGCTGCGCGCCTTTCGTCCCGGCGACGATCCGCGCGGCATCCACTGGCGGTCGAGCGCGCGGCGCGGGATGCTGCTGCTGCGCGAGCACGAGGACGAGGAAGGGCGCGAGGCGACCGTGGTGTTCGACAACGACGCGCGCGCCGGCGCCGGGCCGTTCGAGCTCGGCGTCTCGCGCGCGGCGGCGCTGTGCGTGGAGCTGGCGCGGCGCGGGATCGCGGTCGGCCTGGCCACCCGCGAGGGGGAGATCGCGCCCTCGCTCGGCCCGGCCCACCTGGCGCGACTGCTCACCCGGCTGGCGCTGGTCGCCCCCGCCGCGGGCGGGCCGCCGCGCCCCCGGCGCCGCCCACTGGTGCGGGTGGCCTCCGACGGGACCGTGGAGGTCGGGGGCGTCGCCCCGCCGGCCGAGGAGGTGGCGTGAGGTTCCAGGCCGCGCACAAGCTGGTCACCTACCTGCTGGTGCTGGCGGCGCTGGCGGCGCTCGCCACCACGCGCGCGCTGGCGCCGGGGAGCGCGCTCGCCTTCCTGGCCGTCTGCCTGCTGTCGTTCGGGGTCGACCCGGGCGGCCGGCGCGCCGCCGCGCTCGATCGCGCCGCCGGCCTCGTCCGCGGGGCGACCGGGCTCCTGCTGGCCGTCATCGCCTGGCGGCTCTGGCGCCGGATGCCGGACGCCGACCTGGCCCCCGCCTGCGATCTGGTGCTGGCGCTGCTCGGCTACAAGCTGCTCTACCGCCGCAACCACCGCGACTACCTCCACGTCTACGCGCTCTCGTTCCTGCTGGTGCTGGTGGCCTCGACGATCGCTGCGACGTTCCTGTTCGTGGCGGCCTTCGCGGTCTACGTCGTTCTCGGGACCTGGGCGCTCATCCTGTTCCACCTGCGGCGCGAGATGGAGGAGAACTACCTGGTCCGCCACTCCGCGCAGGCGCCCAGCCAGAAGGTCGGCATCGGGCGGATCCTCGGCTCGCGGCGGGTGGTGGGGCGCGCCTTCTTCGGCGCCACCTTCGGGGTGGCGGGCGCGGTGCTGGTGGGCGCGCTGGCGGTGTTCGCCTTCGTCCCCCGCCTGGGCGCCGGGTTCGTGCTGGGGGCGCGCGAGGAGGCCGACGCCATCGGCCTCTCCGACGAGGTGATGCTGGGACGATACGGAACGGCCGGCGCCGGGCGCCACGCGGTCGTGC
>DASZVW010000818.1:0-1796 GCA_035546895.1 Polyangia bacterium | reverse complement strand
CGCTCGCGGTCGCGCTGGCGCTGGGCGCTGGCCACCGCCGCGATCTCCCAGCTCCCGGCCGCCCCGGCATCGGCGCGCGCCAGGCCGGCCCAGGCGGTCCGGGTGGGCAACCCGAGCGCGGCCGCCTCGGGCCGCGTGAGGCGCGCGATGGTCTCCCCGCGCGCGAACGCGCCGGCGATCTCGGGCGCGGCCTGCGCGCGACCGCCGGTCCCCACGAACGCCCCGCCGCCGGCCGGCCGCAGCAGCACGACCGTGTCGGCCGGGCGCGGCACCGCGGCCACGTCGGCCGCGACGCGCCCCGGGTCGGTCCGGGCCGAGACCTCGGCCACCGCCGCCAGCGCACGCGCCAGCGTCGCCTGGTCGGCGGCGAAGTCGGCCAGCGCGCGCGCCGCCTCGCGGTCGGCGTCCCAGGAGGCGAGCAGCGCGACCGCCGCCACCGCGAAGGCCATCGCCGCCACCAGGCTTCGTCTCCTCAAGACGGTCATCGATCGAGCAAGGTTCGCGCCTGGCATCTGCCCCTGTTCTGCCGCGCTCCGCGGCCGTCGCCAACCATGGAACCGGGAGATTTTACCCGCCCCGGCGGGAATATTTCCCCTGTGGTTGCGCCGCGAACGCCGGTGCTAGACTCCGCGCATGCCGATGAGAACCGCGTTCCGCAGCTCGAACCCCGCCCTCTCCTCGAAGTCGTTCGGCGGCTTCGTGGGCGTCGATCCGGCCACCGCCTCCTCGCGCGCCGACACGCGGGCCATGACCATCCAGGGGACGGTCGACAAGACGGCGATTCTGCTGGCGGTCACCATCTTCGCGGCCATCTGGCCCTGGCGGCTGCTGTTCGAGACCCGCGACCCCGGCGCGGTGACGCCCTGGCTCATGCTGGGGACGCTGGGCGGGTTCGTCACCGCCATGGTCACCATCTTCAAGAAGAGCTGGGCGCCCGCCACCGCGCCGATCTACGCCGCCTGCGAGGGGCTGGCGCTGGGGAGCATCTCGGCGCTGTTCGAGGTCCGCTACCACGGGATCGCCTTCCAGGCGATGGCGCTCACCTTCGGCGTCCTGGCGGTGATGCTGGTGGCCTACAAGACGAAGGCCATCCGGGCCACCGAGGGGTTCAAGCTGGGCGTCATCGCCGCCACCGGCGCCATCGCGCTCGTCTACCTGCTCTCGATGGTGCTGGGGTTCTTCGGCGTGCACCTGGGGTTCCTGACCTCGTCGGGGCCGCTGGGGATCGGCATCAGCCTGCTGGTGGTGGGCGTGGCCGCGCTGAACCTGGTGCTCGACTTCGACGTCGTCGAGCAGGGGGCGCGGATGGGGGCGCCGAAGTACATGGAGTGGTACGGGGCGTTCGGGATCCTGCTGACGCTGGTCTGGCTCTACCTCGAGATCCTGCGCCTGCTGGCCAAGCTGAACAACCGCCGCTGAGCTGCCGGGCGCTGGCGAGCGACGCGCTCGGATCATCCAGGGGCCGGTTTGACCGGGCGTCCGAGGTGCTTAGGGTTCGGGCGATGCCCTTCGTGACGACGGCCGAGCCGCGCCCGCGGTTCTTCTCCGGTTACCTGCGTACGGCGATGCTGATGGGCGGGCTCATCGCGCTGCTGGCCATCGGCGGCCGCGCGCTGGGCGGCACGCAGGGGATGCTGCTGTTCGGCGCCCTCGGGCTGGTCACCAACTTCGTGATGTACTGGTTCTCGGATCGCATCGCGCTGGCCGCCCACCGGGCGCAGCCGGTGACGCGCGCCGAGGCGCCCAGCATCTACGCCATCGTCGAGCGCCTGACCCTGCGGGCCGGGATGCCGATG
>DASZVW010000817.1:0-2331 GCA_035546895.1 Polyangia bacterium | reverse complement strand
AGCGTCGGCAACGTGGCGATGCGGCTCGGCCTGGCGCTGGCGCTGGTGGTGCTGGTGGTGGCGGCGCTCTTCGCCGACTCGCGGCGCGCCTACACGCTGGCGCTCGATCCGCCCGACGGCGGCGGCGCGGCGCGCATCGTGGTGCGGCTCGGGCGGCGCCGCCTGTCGCTGCTCAACTTCATCCCCAACAACCCGCCGCTGGGCTCGATCCTGGCCGACACCGGCTACACCGCGGCCGGGCTCTCGCGCGAGACGGTCGCCCGGATCGCCGGCGGCGGCGCCACCGGCACCCTCGACGCCCCGCCGCCCGGGCCGGGCGGGCGCTCGCACGTCCCCGGCTGGCTGCGCGAAGTGCTGAACGGGCTCCGGCCGGTGCCGCGCGGGATCGCCAAGGCGCTGCTCGGCGATCCCGACGGCGTGGCGGCGCTCAAGCAGGCGTTCGCCGATCCCTCGTCGCGCGGCGAGATCCTCTCCGCGCTGGCGGTGATCGGCCGCGGCGGCGCCGGCGAGGACGAGATCCTGGCCGACGCGCTCGCCGACCACGCCCCCGAGATCCGCCGGCGCGGCGTCGAGGTGGCGGCGGCCATAGACCGCCGGCAGGCGGGCGGCGGAATCGACGGCCGCCCGGCGGGCGGCGGGGTCGACGGCCGCTCGGCGACCGGGAAGGCGGACGGCCGTCCCGGCGACAAGGCCGCCGCGCCGCAGCCGGCGGGCGCGCACGCCGCCATCCTGCGCGCGGCGCTCGCCGATCGCTCCGCCGACGTGCGCGCCGCGGTCCTGCAGGAGGCGCCCACCTTGCCGGCCGTCGAGGCGGCGGGGATCTTCACGCTGGCGCTGCGCGACTCCGACCCCACGCTGCGGCGGCGCGCCGAGGCGGAGGCCGCCGCGCTGGCGGAGCGCGCGCCCGCCGTGGTGGTCGACGCGCTGGTCGACGTGCTGCAGAGCCCGGACGCGGGGGCGCGGCGCGCGGCGCTGGCGCTGTTCGAGTCGATCGCCGCCAAGGCGCCCGCGCAGAGCGCGGCCGCGCTCGGGCGCGTGGTCACGAACGAGAAGGTCCCCGACGACGTGCGCGTGGCCGCGCTCCTCATCCTGCGCCGCGCGGGGACGCCTTCGCCCGCGCTCAAGCCGGTGCTGGAGAAGGCGATCCGCCCGGAGGCCTCGCCGCGGCTGCGCGCGGCGGCGCTGCCGCTCTACGCCCGGCTCATCTCGGTCCCCGAGGCCGAGGACCTGGCGCGCACGGAGATGAAGGGGGCGCCGGCCGCGCGCGCCGCCAGCGCGGCCGTGTGGGGGGCGGTGGCCGCCACCCGCCCCGACGACGCTTTGAAGCCGCTGAAGTCGATGCTCTACGATCCGTCGGCGGAGATCCGCGTCGAGGCGGCGCGCGCGTTCGGGTCGCTGCGCCGCGACGGCCTCGACCTGACCGAGAAGGCGCTCAAGGACCCCAGCCCGGAGGTCGAGCGGGCGGCGATCGAGTCGGCGCTGGCGCTGTCGGCCCAATATCCCGGCCAGGTGGCGGACATGCTGGGGCACGCGGTGAAGCTGGTGCGCCCGGCGGTGCGCCGCAGCCTGGTCGAGGCGCTGGCCCGGCTCGGCGAGAGCCGGCCGGCCGCGGCGCTGCCGCCGCTCGCCCACGCGGTCAAGGACCCGGACGTCGCCACCCGGCTGGCGGCCGCCAACGGCTTCTGCGCGCTGGCCAGGAAGAATGGCGCCGCCGCCTCGCCCTACCTGCGCATCGCCGCCCGCGACGATCACGACGAGGTCCGGACCGCCGCGGCGGCCTGCCTCTCCGACGTGGCGGCCGCCGATCCCAAGGGGGCGGCGCGCATGGCGGCGGAGCTGGCCGACTCGGATCAGCCGTCGGGGCGGATCGCGGCGGCGCAGGCGTTCGGCGGCGTGGGGGGCGCGGGCGCCGAGCTGGCCTTCCCCTCGCTGCTCAAGCTGGTGGGCGATCCCAGCCGCGAGGTGCGCGCCGCCGCCGAGCACGCCTTCACCACGCTGGCCGGCGCGGGCGAGGCGCCGCTCGTGCGCCGCCGCGCCGCCGACGCCGAGCGGGCGCTCGAGGGGGCGCTCGTACAGGGAGACGTCGCCGAGCGGCAGGCGTTGGGGTGCGCCGCCGCCCAGGCGGAGCTGTGGGGGATCCTCAAGCAGGCGGCGCGCGACGGCGACGAGACGGTCCGGCTCGAGGCGGTGCGCGCGGCCGGCGCCGGCGCCCCGCCCGCGCTCGAGGGGGCGGCCTCGCCGCGGCTCGAGATCGTGCGCGGCGCGGTCGACGATCGCTCGGAGGCGGTGCGGGCCGAGGCGATGCGCCTGCTGGCCGGCGCCGCGGGCGGC
>DASZVW010000816.1:0-6707 GCA_035546895.1 Polyangia bacterium | reverse complement strand
TCGAACAGCAGGAGCTCGACCGCCAGCAGGACGGCCGAGACCGGGCTGCCGAAGGTGGCCGCCATCCCGGCCGCCGCGCCCGCCGCCAGCAGCGTCTTCCGCTCGGCGGGCGTGGTCTTGAAGATCTGCCCCACCACCGAGCCGAGCGCGCCGCCGGTGGCGATGATCGGCCCCTCGGCGCCGAACGGGCCGCCGGTGCCGATCGCCACCGCCGCCGAGAGCGGCTTCAGGAAGGTCATCCGGGGCGGGATGCGGCTCTGGTTGGTCAGCACCTGCTCCATCGCCTCCGGGATGCCGTGGCCGCGGATGGCCTTGGAGCCGAAGCGCGCCATCAACCCGACGATCACGCCGCCCAGCGCGGGGACCAGCACCACGATCCAGCCGAGGTGGTTGTCGGCCGGCGACACGAAGCTGCTGGCCCAGCGGCCGTAGAAGGCGATGTTGGTGATGAGGCCGATCAGCCGGACCAGGATCTGGGCCACGAACCCGGCCGCGATGGCGATCAGGATCGAGAGGCCGCTGATCCAGGCGACGCGCCCGTCGACCGGCCGGATCTCCATCGGCATCTGCGCCGCGTCGAGCGTGGGGCCGAGCGAGGGGGCGACCGGGAGGGCCCCTTCGATCGAAGTTCCGGTTTCTTGATGGTCAGGCATGAACCGCGGACGTCCTTTTCTCTCGGGTGGTTGACCGGCGGGCGCGCGGCCGGAGGAGCCGCTTGGCCGATTCGGGCCGCTCGTCGTCTTCGAAGAACATCGAGGCCCGCAGCGCGGAGGCGCCGAGCGCGTCGGTCAGCGCCTCGAGGCCGTCGGCCAGGCCCCGGCGCCGCTCGGGCCCGAGCTTGCGCACGGCGGTGACCAGCAGCTCCTGCGCCATGGCCGGCCCCTTCCGGTGCAGGAGCCGCCCGCGTGGGGTCAGCTCGACCACCAGCCGGCGGCGGTCGTCGGCCGCCGGGGCGCGCGCCACCAGGCCGCGGGCGACCAGCCGGCTCACCACCACCGAGACCGAGCTCTGGTGGGTCATCGTCCGCTCCGCCAGCTCGTTGATCGAAAGCCCCGGGTGGGCCGCCAGCACCCGCAGCACGAACAGCTGGGCGCCGGTGATTCCGGTCTCCCCCTGAGCCGTGCGCGCGGAGTCGCGCAGCGCGCGGACGATCTTGCGGATCGCCTCCACGGCCAAAAAGCCGTCACGCTCTGCCCGTCCATATTGCATGGGGAAGCATATATCTAGGGTGAGGCCGCCGCCCGTCAAGCGATTTGCGGCGGCGGGGCCGGCTGAACGTCAGCGCGGCGCTAGGACGGGGTGGCCCAAGCGTAACGAAGCGAGAGCCCGACGACCAGGCAATAGAGGAGGATCGAGGCCGTCCGGCCGCGCCGGTCCCAGAGCACCAGCGCCGCCCCCCAGGGCCAGATCCAGTACCAAGGAAACCAGGCGCCGGCGAAGAGCACGAGCGCCGCGGCCGAGGCGACCACCCAGGCGAACACCAGGCGCCCCAGATCGCGCGCGCTCCAGAGGGCGGCACCGGCGGTGAGAGCGGCCAATCCCAGCGCGGCCCCGGCCGTGGCGACCGCGCCGTGAGCGCCGCCGCGGTCGATCCAACGCTGCTGGAGGCCGCCGAAGGTGGCGAGACCCCGCCAGAACGGCAGGTAGCTGGCGACCAGCGGCGCCAGCACCACCGCCCCCGAGCCCGCCAGGAAGGCGATGGTCCGCGGCGTGGACGCGCCGCGCGCGCGCGCGGCCCGCACCACCAGCCAGGGGCCCAACAACAGCGGGACGAACTTGATCGCGCCCGCGCACCCGACCAGCAAGAACGCGCGCCACCAGCGGCGATCGGCCGCCGCCACCAGCGCAAACAGCGCGCCGGCCGCCATCACGAGGTCGTTGTGTCCGTTGCCCGGCCCTTCGATGAAGAAGAACGGGTTGAGCGCCAGCGCCGCGAAGGCCGTCGGACCGCGGCCGGGCGCGATCCGCTCGGCCAGCGCCCGCCCGGCCGCCGCCAGCGCCAGCAGCCCGCCGGCCGCCACCAGCTTCATCGCCACGACCTGGACCCCCAGCGCCGCGCCCGCCAGCGGCGCGGTGACGGCCAGCGAGACGAGGGTCCAGAGCGGCCCGTACGGCGACGCGATCCCCCACTTCAGGAACGGCGCCGTCGGATCGCCCAGCCGCACCAGCTCGTTCTGCGTCGCCAGGTAGGGGTTGAGGTGGTGGACCACCGCCAGCCGCGCATACCCCACGTAGGCGTAGACGTCGGGCGAGAGCGCCGGCGGCACGAGCGCCGCGAACGCCAGCGCGAGCGCGCCGGCCCCGGCACCCGTCCACCGTGGCGACAGCCGCCCGCCGGCGTCCAGGGCCCCCAGGAGCGCCAGGTACGCCGCCGCCGCGATCCCCAGGATGACCGCCAGCCCTTGACGAAAGACCTGCTCGGAGGGCAGTCGCCAGCCGAGGTGAAGGAGCGCGCGAAACTGCCCGCCCGCCGGCGGATCGAGCCCCACCGCCGTGACGTCGACGGGCGGAATCAGGTAGCTCCAGACACCGAACGCCACCAGGCTGGCGCCGATCGCGAGCGCCGCCGCGCCCGCGATCCGATCGGCGCGCGGCGCCCGGAGCACCGTCCCCCTAGGTCAGCTTGGGGAGGGCCTCGGCCAGCCGGCGCACCCCCTCCTCGACGTTCTTCATCGAGGTGGCGTACGACAGGCGCACGAAGCCGGGGGCGTGGAAGGCCGAGCCCATGACCACCGCCACCCGCGCGGCCTCGATCAGGTACTCGCAGAGCTGGACGTCGTTCTCGATCGTCTTCCCCTGCGGGGTCTTCTTGCCGATGAAGGCCGAGAGGTTCGGGAAGGCGTAGAAGGCCCCCTTGGGCTCGACGCAGGTGACGCCCGGGATCTCGCGCAGGCGCGCCACCATCACCTTGCGGCGCTTGTCGAACTCGACCCGCATCTTCTCCAGCTCGTCGGTCGGCCCCTCGATCGCCGCCAGCGCGGCCGCCTGGGCCACCGCCGCCGCGTGCGTCGTCGACTGGCCCTGGATGGTGGCCATCGCCTCGACCACCGGCTTGGGCGCCACGGTGAAGCCGACGCGCCAGCCGGTCATGGCGAACGCCTTCGACACGCCATCGATGATCAATGTGTGGGCGCGGACCTCGGGGCTGATGGTGGCCGGCTGGAAGAACTTGCCGTCGCCGTACACCAGCGTCCGGTAGATGTCGTCCGTCATCAGCCAGACGTTCTTCTCGACCGCCAGCTTGCCGAGCGCGCGCAGCGTCGCCTCGTCGTAGATGGCGCCGGTCGGGTTCGACGGCGAGCAGACCAGGATCATCTTGGTCCGCGGCGTGATCGCCTTGGCCACGTCCTCGACGCGGACCTGGAAGTTCTCTTCGGCCTTGGTCGGCACGTTGACCGGGCGGCCGCCGGCCAGCTTGACGATGTCGTTGTAGCTGACCCAGGCCGGGGTCGGGATGATCACCTCGTCGCCCTCGTCGATGAGGGCAAAGACCGCGTTGAAGATTGATTGCTTGGCGCCGCTGCTGACGATCACCTCCGAGGGGTCGACGGTGAAGCCGTGCGCGCTGCCGATCCACTTGGCCACCGCCTTGCGCAGCGGGACCGTCCCCTCGACCAGGGTGTACTTGGTGGCGCCGGCGTCGAGCGCCTTCTTGGCCGCCTCCTTGATGTGCGCCGGCGTGTCGAAGTCGGGCTCTCCGGCGCCGAAGCTGACCACGTCGATCCCCTCGGCCTTGAGCTTGGCCGCCTTGGCCGAGACGGCGAGCGTGGGGGACGGTTCGACGACGGACAACCTGCGGGCGAGCTTCACGGGCGTACTCCTTGTTGGCGTTTGGTGGCGAGCGCGGCGGCGACGCCGGGCGGAACCATACGCGAGACGTCGCCGCCCATCAACGCGACCTCTTTCACCAGCGAGGACGAGACGTAGAAGCTCTCCTCGCCGGTCATGAGGAACATGGTCTCCACGTCGGGGGCCAGGCGGCGGTTCATGTGGGCGGACTGGAACTCGTACTCGAAGTCGGCCAGGGCCCGCAGGCCGCGGATCACCACGGTGGCGCCCCGCTTCCGGCAGTACTCGGCCAGCAGCCCCTGGAAGGCGTCCACCTCCAACCGCGGCTCGGCCCCCAGCGCCTCGGCGATCAGGGTCCGCCGCTCGGCCAGCGAGAACAGCGGGGTCTTGCGGACGTTCTCGGCCAGCGCCACCACCACCCGATCGAAGATCTTCAGCGATCTCCGGAGGATGTCGACGTGCCCGTTGGTGATGGGGTCGAAGGTCCCCGGGTAGACCGCCAGACTCACGACCTTACGATCCGGAGCAGCGGTAGAACGAGAGCTCGGTGTCGCCGTACTGGCGGCGGTCGGTCAGGAACAGGCAGCCGACGGAGGGGGGCGAGGGGTGGCGGCGGTCGTGCTCGACGATCACCACCGCGCAGTCGGTCAGGAGGTCGCCGCCGGAGAGCTCGGCCAGCACCCCCTCGGTCTCCTTGATGTAAGGCGGGTCGATGAAGACCCAGGAGAACTGCTGGCCGGCCCCCGAAAGCTTGCGGAGGGCGCTGCGGACGTCGCTGCCCACCACGGTGCCTCGGTCCTCGAGGCCCGCCTCGCGGAGGTTGCGCCGCAAGGCCGACAGAGCGGACCCGTCGCGCTCGACGAAGACGGCCGCCGGAGCGCCCCGCGACAGCGCCTCCAGCCCGAGCGCCCCGCTCCCGGCGTAGAGGTCGAGGACCGGCCCCGGGGGCGGACCGAGGATGTTGAAGATCGCCTCGCGGACCTTCGAGGCGGTCGGCCGCGTGCGCGAGCCACGGGGGACGAAGAGACGCCGGCCACGATCCAGGCCGCCGGTGAGACGCATGTGTGGTCTCGTTTCCTACCCTTTTCGCCCGACCCGGTCAATTGCCCAGCGCGACGAAGCGCGTCAGAAACGGCGTCCGGATCGGGCGCCGGATGGCAAAAAAGTGACCATTCTCGGCCATATGCGCCTTCCTTGAGCTAAACTACGGCTCCCCATGCCCCGGGTTGGTGCCTTCTTCGATGTCGACCGGACGCTGGTCTCCTGCAACACGGGGCGGCTGTTCCTGCGCGACCTGCGGCAGCGGGGTGAAATTTCGTTCTTCCGGGCCCTGCGGGCGCTGGTCTGGATGGCCAAGTACCACCTGTCGCTCATCGATTTGCAGTGGGTGGCGGCCCGGGTCGCCTCGCAGATGGCGGGGTGGATCGAGCGCGACTTCGCCGACCGCTGCCGCCGCTGGGTCGAGGACGACGTCCTGCCGCTGGTCGTCCCCGGTGCCCACAGCCGGCTGGCCCACCACCGGGCGGAGGGCCACGTGCTGGCCATCCTCTCGTCGTCGCCGACCTACGTGACCCGGCCGATCGGCGAGGCGCTGGGGATCGAGGAGGTCATCTCCACCCAGTTCGAGGTGACCGAGGGGATCTTCACCGGCCGCCTCATCGGCCCGGCCTGCGTCGGCCCCGGCAAGGTCCACTGGGCCGAGCAGCTGCAGGCGCGGCGCGAGCTCGACCTCGCGCAGAGCTGGTTCTACACCGATTCGTACACCGACCTGCCGATGCTCGAGCGGGTCGGCAACCGGGTGGTGGTCAACCCCGACCCCCGCCTGCGGCGCGCCGCCAAGCGCCGCGGCTGGCCGGTGCAGGACTGGCGGGTCCCGGGCTCCCCGGCGGAGGTTCGCGCGTGAGCGTCTATTCGGCCCCCTGGTACACCCCCGCCGTGCAGCGGCTGCTCGACCTGGCGCTCGAGGAGGACGTGGGGCGCGGCGACGTCACCACCGCCGCGGTCATCGAGGAGACGCAGGAGGCGGAGGCGGAGATCGTCGCCCGCGAGCGCGCCGTGGTCTGCGGCCTGGGGATCGTGGAGGCGGTGTTCACCCGCTTCGACTGGCGGACCCGGGTGCGGATGAAGGTCGCCGACGGCGATCCGGTCCAGCCGGGCGCGGTGGTCGCCTCGGTGCGGGGGCCGGCGGCGGCGGTGCTGGCGGGCGAGCGGACGGCGCTCAACTTCCTGCAGCACCTGTCGGGGATCGCCACCGTCACCCAGGCCTTCGTGGCGGCCAGCGAGGGGGCCAAGCTGCGGGTCACCGAGACGCGCAAGACGACGCCGGGGCTGCGGGCGCTGGAGAAGTACGCCGTGCGGGTGGGCGGCGGCGCCAACCACCGGTCCGACCTCTCGGCGGGGATCTTGATCAAGGACAACCACGTGGCGCTCACCGGCTCGGTGCGCGAGGCGGTCCGGCGGGCGCGCGCCAACGCCCCGCACACGCTGCGGGTGGTGGTGGAGGTCGACACGCTGGCCCAGCTCGAGGAGGCGATCGAGGCGGGCGCCGAGGGGATCCTGCTCGACAACTTCCAGCCGCGCGAGATGGCCGACGCGGTCAAGCGGATCCGCGAGCGGCGGCCGCAGACGGTGATCGAGGTCTCGGGCGGGGTGACGCTCGACCGGGTGCGCGACATCGCCAAGGCGGGCGTCGACGTCATCTCCATCGGGGCGCTCACCCACTCGGCGCGGGCGATCAACTACTCCTGCGAGATCCACCCGGCGGACGCCGCCGGCGCGCGCGAGCCGGCGGGCTAGCGGGCGTGGACCTCGCGGCCCGGCTCGCGACGCGCTGGCTGGGACGGGCGTTCGTGTGGCACGCGGCCTGCGGGTCGACCAACGACCTGGCGGCGGCGCGCGCGCGCGCGGGGGCGCCGGCC